>JBLNHB010000145.1:0-12010 GCA_050268805.1 bacterium
GCGGAACCGAATCGATCTTCCCTCTTCCTGCATCATGCTCACCTGGTAGCAGGTCGAGATGATCTCTTCGAGGATGTCAACGGCGGGCAGGGGATCGGCGGGTGTGCCATCTCCGGCAGTGCAGACAAAGGGACCGTGCCGGTCCTTGCTCCAGAGGGTTCTCAGCAATTCAGCCAGGTCCTTCGGGTAAACATGCATGGTTTAATTATAGTAGATTCTCACCGGCTCATGAGCAGGCATGGCTCAAAAGTTTCAATAATTCAGAATTTAGAAATACTAATATAAGTAGCTTGACAAACGTACCCTGCGGGAGTACTATTATTAGAAAAATTACCGGTCTCTATTTTTTTTTCTAATAAGCCTCACATAAGGAGGTTCGTATGGATGTATCAAGACGAGACTTTCTAAAGATCTCGGGCGGTACCATGATCGCCGGCACGCTGACAGGCGCGGCGCAGCCGAACGAGGCACAGGCCCAGGAACTGCGGACCAAGGATTCCCAGGTAACAACCACCATCTGCCCATACTGTTCCGTTGGTTGTGGAATCAACGTCCATGTCAAGGATGGGAAGGTCATCAACACCGAGGGCGACCCCGAGCATCCCATCAGTGAAGGAACGCTCTGTTCAAAAGGACAGTCGCTGTACCAAATTATCAACAGCCCTCTGCGCATCACCAAGCCCAGGTATCGGGCCCCCGGAGCAACGGAATGGAAGGAAGTTGAATGGGACTGGGCGCTCGATGAGATCGCAAAGAAAATTAAGGACACCCGGGACAGAACGTTCAAGACAACGTCGAAATCAAAGGTAAAGGAAAAGACACCGGACGGAAAGGAAGTCGAAGTAGAAAAAGACTTCGTCGTCAACCGGACGGACGGCATCGCCCATGTGGGAAGCGCTGCTCTTGATAATGAAGAGTGCTACATGCTCCAGAAACTCGTCCGCTCCTGGGGACTTGTGTACATAGAACACCAGGCCCGAATATGACACTCTCCAACGGTACCGGCTCTGTCAGAGTCGTTCGGTCGCGGTGCAATGACAAATCAATGGAGCGATATCAAGAATGCGGATGTTGTCCTCGTGATGGGGTCGAATCCCGCAGAGAACCATCCGATATCCATGAAGTGGGTGACGCGGGCAAAGGAAAACGGCGCAAAGCTGATCGTCGTCGACCCTCGTTTCACGAGGACAGCTGCGAAAGCTGACATCTATGCCCCCATCCGTTCCGGCACCGATATCGCGTTCCTCGGAGGCATGATCAAATATATCCTTGACAATAACCTCTATTTCAAGGACTATGTCGTCAACTACACCAACGCGTCCTTCCTCGTGAATCCTGAATTCAAGGGGGCCGGAGAGCTGAACGGTCTTTTCTCGGGCTATGATGAGAAGAGCAGGAAGTACGACAAGAAAACGTGGTCGTACCAGGTTGATGAAAACGGGATAACGAAAAAGGACCCGACACTCAAAGATCCTCACTGCGTGTTCCAGCTCCTGAAGAAGCACTACTCCCGCTACACCCCCGAGAAGGTTTCGTCCATTACCGGGACTCCGCAGGAGAAGCTGATTGAAGTGTACCAGGCATACGGATCGACGGGAAAGCCGAACAGGGTCGGGACCGAGCTCTATGCGATGGGCTGGGCCCAGCATACCGTCGGCACGCAGAATATACGGACGATGTGCATCGTCCAGCTTCTCCTCGGTAATATCGGGATGGCGGGAGGCGGTGTGAACGCCATGAGAGGAGAGTCGAATGTCCAGGGGAGCACGGACTACGGGCTTCTCTTCCATATTCTGCCCGGCTACAACCCGGTCCCGACTGCATCCCTGGCCAATCTCACCGCTTACATCGAGAAACACACGCCGAAGACAAAGGACCCGAAGAGCGTGAACTGGTGGGGCAACCGCAATAAATACATCACCAGTTATCTCAAAGCCATTTACGGAACCAAGGCGACCAAAGACAATGATTTCGGGTATGCATGGCTGCCGAAACTCGACGAGGGCATGAACTGCTCATGGCTTATGCTCTTCGATCAGATGTTCAAGGGAAAGTTCGAGGGATTTTTCGCCTGGGGCCAGAACCCTGCCTGTTCCGGCGCGAATGCGAACAAGACGAGAAAGGCCCTCGGAAAGCTCAAATGGATGGTGAACGTAAACCTCTTCGACAATGAGACCGGCTCCTTCTGGAGAGGTCCCGACATGAACACGAAGGAGATACAGACAGAGGTGTTCCAGCTTCCCTGCTGCTCATCGGTCGAAAAGGAAGGGAGCCTTTCAAACTCGGGCCGCCTTGCCCAATGGAGGTTTAAGGCGATTGAGCCCATTGGAGAGTCGTTGCCCGATGCCGAGATCATGAACGAGCTCTATTTCCGGGTGAAGAAACTCTATCAGAAGCAGGGCGGGAAGTTCCCCGCGCCGATTATGAACATCACCTGGGAGTATGGTGAAAAGGACGCCGACGGCAGGATTAAGCACGTTGATATTCACCGCGTGGCAAAAGAGATCAACGGCTATTACCTGGAAGACGTGTTTGACAAGAAGGTCACTCCTCCCAAGCAGGTCGGCAAGAAAGGCGACCTCTGCACCAACTTCGTCACCCTCCAGGCGGACGGGACGACCTCGTGCGGTAACTGGATATACAGCGGGAGTTACACCCAGAAGGAAGGCAAAGTCATCAATATGATGGCCAGGAGAGGCAAGGATGATCCCACCGGATTGGCGCTCTTCCCGGGATGGGCCTGGTGCTGGCCGGTAAACAGGAGGATCATCTATAACCGCGCATCCGTTGATCCGCAGGGACGACCCTGGAATCCGAAACGCGCCGTGCTAAAATGGAATCCCACCAAGGAAGATCCAAATACCAAGAAGCCCGGTGTCTGGGAAGGCGACGTGCCTGACGGACCGGCGCCGCCCATGGCAGCGGAAGGAGGAAAATATCCCTTCATCATGAGGCCCGATGGAATGGGCGCGCTTTTCGGACCAGGGCTTGCGGACGGACCATTTCCCGAGCATTACGAACCTCTGGAATGTCCGCTGCAGGAAAACCTCATGTCCAAACAGAAGATCAATCCAACGGTCAAGCTCTTCTACGACAAGGGAGCCGGGCTGCCGGAGGATGTCTTTTTCTCCTGCGATACGCGCTACCCCTATGTGGCGACGACTTACCGCGTGTCAGAGCACTGGCAGACCGGTGTCATGACGCGTCACCTTCCGTGGCAGCTCGAGATGCAGCCCCAGATGTTCGTGGAGATGAGCGAGGAGCTTGCAAAGGAAAAGGGGATCAAGGAAGGCGACAAGGTCAACGTATCGTCAGGCAGAGGGAAACTCTGGGCCATCGCGATCGTTACCGACAGGTTCAAGCCCTTTAAAGTGGCGAACTCGACAATCCATCAGGTGGGCGTCCCCTGGCACTTCGGGTGGCAGTTCCCTGAGGATGGAAGCGGGGGAGAGAGCGCGAATCTCCTCACGCCCACTATCGGCGATGCAAACACCATGATACCGGAATCAAAGGCATTCATGGTCAATATAGAGAAGGCGTAGGGGGTGATACCATGGCAAGAATGGGAATATTAGTTTCACCGGAACTGTGCATCGGATGCAGGGCATGTCAGACAGCGTGTAAATCCTGGAACCAGCTTCCCGGAGACAAGACGATCAACAGGGGGAGTGTTGAAAACCCGGCTGATCTTACTCCTCACGTGTATAACAGGATCCATTACCAGGAGGTTCCCTCTGAGAACAAACCGCTGCAATGGCTCTTTGTGAACAACCGCTGCATGCACTGCGATGACGCCGGGTGCATGAAGATCTGCCCGTCGCCGGGCGCGCTCTACCGGACCAAGGAAGGCGCGGTCGGAATCGACAAGGAGAAATGCATCGGGTGCAGGCTCTGCGTTGTGGCCTGTCCCTTCAATGTCCCGCGGTATGACGAGAAGAACAAGATATCGAAATGCCACCTCTGCTTTGACCGAATCGCGAACAACCTTCAGCCGGCATGCACCAAGACCTGCCCGACGGGAGCGCTGAAGTTCGGTGACCGCGACGGGCTTATCGGCACTGCGCAGAAGGCTGGATACGCGAAGCTCTACGGCCAGGACGACCTCGGCGGTCTTGGGGCGATGTATGCCTTCAAGGACGCTCCTACAGTCTATGGGTACAATGAAAAGCCCGGGATACCGGAGACGGTGGTCTTATGGCACACGGTGCTCAAGCCCCTGTCGTACATAGGACTCGGCGGTGTCGTGGCGGCCTCGCTGTTCCACTATGTTGCGTTTGGTCCACACAAGATAAAGGAAGAGGAGGAGGTGGGAAAAGATGGATAACATGGTAAAGAAGTATAATGCCTTCGAGATTCTGGTCCACTGGGTAATGGCGATCAGTTGTATCGTGCTTGCCATCCAGGGCTATGCATTTCTCTTCCATATCGAGGCCATCGGCTCCTTCTTCGGAGGGTTTGAATCGATGAGGGCGATCCACAACTACATTGGCATCGCGTTTACGGTCACCCTGTTTATCTCACTCTTTTTGTTTCTGAAGGAGTCACTGACCTATGATGCTGATGACATCGGGTGGATCAAGGTGCTGGGCGGTTACCTTTCCCATAAAGTGAAAGTTCCGCCAATGGGGAAGGTCAATACCGGCCAGAAATTCTTTTATCTCGGCCTGGTCGTGTTCGGCGCCGTTATCGTCCTTTCCGGCTTTGTCCTGTGGCTCATGTCCGAAAATAAGCAGTGGGTCATGTACGGGCACCTGCTTCACAACATCAGTTTCATCGTCCTGATGATTGCGGTGCCTGCGCATATGTATCTGGGCTCGCTCGCGAACCCGGGGACATTACGGCTCATGATCTCCGGGACGGCCCCGTACTGGTGGGTGAAGAAGGTGTCTCCAAAGTGGATTCAGGAATTAGAGGGGCATAAGTAAGTAGTTTCTGATTACTTCTGTACAAGCAAAGGGCAGGGAGATGGTCAATTTCCCTGCCCGTTGTTGCTCATCACTTCTTCATTCGTGGATAAGCTCATTGGTAATAAAGGAGGCTGTATGGACATTTCGCGACGAGACTTCCTGAAAATCTCGGGAGGCACGATGATTGCCGGGACCCTGACGGAGGCTGCACAGCCGAACGAGGCGCAGGCCCCGGAGCTGAGGATCAAGGACGCAAAGGTGACCACCACCATCTGCCCGTACTGTTCCGTCGGCTGCGGAATCAATGTGTACGTCAAAGAGGGAAAGGTCATCAACACGGAAGGTGATCCGGAGCATCCCACCAATGAGGGGACACTCTGTCCAAAAGGGGCATCACTCTATCAATTGGCCAACAATCCTCTGAGGGTCACCAGGCCGATGTATCGTGCTGCCGGCGCCACAGCATGGAAAGAGGTCGAATGGGACTGGGCGCTCGACCAGATCGCCCGAAAGGTGAAGGACGCGCGGGACAGGACCTTCAAGGAGAAGGCCGTCTCGAAAGTGAAAGAAAAGAAGACCGAGCCGGGCCTCAAGGAAGGCGGACTCCCGGTTGAAGTGGAAGTCGACGTTGAAAAGGAATTTGTTGTCAACAGAACGGACGCCATTGCCCATGTGGGAAGCGCTGCGCTTGACAACGAGGAGTGCTACCTTCTCCAGAAGATGCTCCGCTCCTGGGGGCTCGTCTGGATCGAACATCAGGCCCGAATATGACACTCGCCGACAGTAGCGGCTCTGGGAGAGTCGTTCGGTCGCGGCGCAATGACAAATCACTGGATTGATTTAAGGAACGCGGATGTCATTCTTGTCATGGGAGGAAATCCCGCCTCAAACCATCCCATATCCATGAAGTGGATCATGAAGGCAAAGGAGCGGGGAGCAAAGCTCATTGTGGTGGACCCCCGGTTTACCCAAACCGCGGCAAAGGCGGATATTTATGCGCCGCTCCGCTCAGGAACGGACATCGCCTTCATCAACGGGATGATCAAGTACATCATCGCTCATAATCTCTTTTTCAGAGACTATGTCGTCAACTATACCAACGCTCCCTTCCTCGTGAATCCGGGCTTCAGGATGCCGGGGGATCTCGACGGCGTCTTCTCCGGGTATGATGAAACAGGTGCGAAGTATAACAAGAAGACATGGACCTTCCAGATGGATGAGAACGGTCTGCCGAAAAGAGACACAACCCTCAAGGACCCGCGGTGCGTGTTCCAGCTCCTTAAGAAACATGTCTCACGCTATACGCTCAGTGCGGTTGCGAACATCACGGGAACGCCCGAAGAAAAGCTTGAGGAAATCTATAAGGTCTACGGATCAACAGGAAAACCGGACAGGGTGGGAACAGAGTGTTATGCCATGGGCTGGACCCAGCATACCGTGGGTGTCCAGAACATCAGGGCCTTTTCCATTGTCCAGCTTCTCCTCGGCAACATGGGAATGGCGGGCGGCGGCATCAACGCGCTCCGGGGAGAATCAAACGTCCAGGGATCGACTGACTACGGTCTCCTCTTTCATATCCTGACCGGGTACAACCCTTCCCCGACTGCATCCCTGGTCAATCTCACCGCTTACATCGAGAAGCACACGCCGAAAACAAAAGAGCCGAGGAGCGTCAACTGGTGGGGCAACCGCAATAAATACATCACCAGTTATCTCAAAGCCATTTACGGGACCAAGGCGACCAAGGATAATGATTTCGGGTATGCATGGCTTCCGAAGATCGATGAGGGGATGAAAGCGTCCTGGCTCCATCTCTTCTGGAATATGGGGCTCGGAAAATTCGAAGGCTTCTTCGCATGGGGACAGAACCCGGCGTGCAACACCCCGTCAGCGGCGAAGGTCAGACAGGCGCTCGGAAAACTGAAATGGATGGTTGCGGTGAACCTCTACGACAACGAGACGGCTTCATTCTGGAGAGGCCCTGACATGAAACCCGAGAATATCCAGACCGAAGTGTTTCTGCTCCCTGCCGCCTCCTCTGTTGAAAAGGAGGGAAGCATAACCAACTCCGGGCGTCTCGCCCAGTGGAGATACAGGGCGGTTGAGCCTGTCGGCCAAGCTAAACCCGATGCCGAGATTATGAATGAACTCCATTACCGGGTGAAGAGGCTCTACCGGAAAGAGGGCGGCACATTCCCTGCTCCGATTGTGAACCTCACCTGGGAGTACGGCGACAAGGACGAGGACGGCAAGATCGCCCATTTCGATATTCATCGGGTGGCGAAGGAGATCAATGGGTATTACCTCGAGGATGTGTATGACAAGACCGCGACGCCGCCGAAGCTCATCGGCAAGAAGGGAGATTTGGTGAACAACTTTACCACCCTCCAGGCCGACGGCGCGACCTCCTGCGGCTGCTGGATCTACTCAGGCAGCTACACGATGAAAGACGGCACAGTCATCAACATGATGGCTCGGAGAGGAAAAGAGGATCCGACCGGTCTCGGCCTCTATTCGAACTGGGCCTGGGCCTGGCCGGTTAACCGCCGCATCATTTATAACAGGGCGTCAGTCGACCCGACAGGGAAGCCATGGGATCCCCGGCGTGCCGTTATCAAGTGGAATCCCACTAAGGAGGACCCAAAGACCGGCAAGCCGGGCGTCTGGGAAGGAGATGTTCCCGATGGGCCGGCACCGCCGCTGGGTACGGAGAAAGGGAAGCTTCCGTTCATCATGAAGCCTGACGGAGTGGCTTCTATCTTCGGGCCGGGGCTCGCTGACGGACCGTTCCCCGAGCATTACGAGCCGCTCGAGTGCCCTATCCAGGAAAACCCGATGTCCAAGAAATACCGGATCAATCCTTCGGTCTCGAAGATCATGCAGGATTTATCGTTCTTTACCTGTGATGTCCGCTACCCCTATGTCGCCACCACCTACCGGGTCACCGAGCACTGGCAGACCGGCGTTATGACCCGGCATACGCCCTGGCTCCTCGAGATGCAGCCCCAGATGTTCGTCGAGATGAGCAAGGAACTCGGCGATGAAAAGGGGATCAAGAGCGGCGACAAGGTGAAGGTCTCATCCGGCCGCGGTTCTCTCACAGCGGTTGCTATTGTGACGGACCGCTTGAAACCGTTCAGGGTGATGAACCAAACGGTCCATCAGATAGGGATGCCCTGGCATTTCGGATGGCAATACCCCGAGGACGGGAGCGGCGGCGACTCAGCCAACATTCTTACACCGTTCATCGGCGATCCGAACACTATGATACCGGAATCAAAGGCATTTATGGCTAATGTGGAGAAAGTTTAGGGTGCTGCTGTGGCAAGAAGAGGCATGGCGTTTTTGACCGAAACGGCGCCTGGGGAGCAGGGCATCGCGTAACGGAGGCGTCCTCCTCGCGGAGGCAGAATTCAGTTTGCCGTAAAGAGTTTTTCGTGGTCCAGGAATGTGAAAAAAGGCAGGGGAGCGGTCAGCTTCTCTGCCTTTTGCTCAAAATGTTCTTCCGAGGTATATATATAAAGAGGAATTTCCTCCTTCTGCAGTGCCCATGCCGAAATAGAGAGGACCAAACTTTGTGTCATAACCGATAAACAGACTGCCCGCGAGTACCAGGTCATCCAGCGAGGCATTCCCATTCTCCTGCCAGACGTTCCCGGTCTCGATCGAACCACCCAAGTAGAAATCGCCGAGAAGGGACTGAGTGGCCCTCCAGTACGCGACGAGCCTCCCGAATCCCACTTCCTGTCCCCGAAGCTGGTCCTTTTGATACCCCGACAGGTTGAGGAAGCCGCCGAGGGTGAATTGGTCATACAGGGAGATCCGGTCATCCCCGATCGAGGAGCCGTATCTCAAGCTCCCGAGGATCGTATATTTCTTATACGTAAATGCCTTTAACAGAGTGATGTCGGCCTTCGTGTAGCTGTCATCTGCGCCGAGCGCCTCTCGGGACGCGTATAGCAAGCCCTTCGCAAAGAACCCATCGTGAGGGAAATTCACATTATCCAGTTGATCGGCAACAAGCCGCACTTGCAGCGCTCCCCGGCCGATAGTGTCGTGCCTGACATCCGCTGTGCCCTTGTGGAGCCGTACTTCCTGAAAGCCTCCCAGATACCCGAACCGTACTTCTCCGTAATTCCATGGCTGTATTCCAAGGTCAATCCCGGCCTCGGCGGTTCTCACGCGGTATTCCGCGAGTATGTCGTTTCCCTCGTACAGGTCGATTAGGTCCTGCTCCCATTGAATGCGCGGCGCGATGAAGAAGGTCCGGGCATAATTGATCGGCTGGTAGAATTCCGAAAACAATCTTGGTGAGGTCCCGACCTGCACCTCGTTTTTCCATTCGGCGCCAAGCCGGTTGAGCCAACGCATGGTGTAGTCCACCAGGATGTTCCAGTTGCTGTTGCCTTGGGCCGAGGCGTCAAGATTGATCCCCCACCGGAGATAATTCGGCCCCCATGGTTTCTCCTTGGGCCTCAGGGTAATATCGTAGGCGTCTCCATGGCGCTTTGTTTCAAGATCCACACGCTCGAAATCTCCCATCCCATAGATCAGCCCTACATGGTGCCTGAGCGTCTCGGGGTCGAGGGTCCCGCCCTCCTTGATCTTCACTTTGCTCAGAACGGTTTCCTGGGAGACCCTCTGGAGCCCCTCCACCTTGACCGAGCCGATCTTTATGGAGGTGACCGGCGCTCTCCGCTGTCGCTGCAGAAAGGCATCATATTCCTCAGCGCTTACTGAAAGCCTGCGGAGCTCCTCCGCATGCTGCTGCGCGGCCTGCTCGCCTCGCTCTGAGGCTTCCTTGCCCCGATTGAAGTCCCCCGATCCGATCGTGCCGAGATCTGGCCTGATGAAAACGTCCTTGTCCCGCAATGTGTCGATCTGGGCATCCACGTTTCCCTTGATCACAATATCGATCATCTGGTTCATGATCGCCACCGTTGAGCTCATTTCCTCTTTGGGCGGCAGGGGTTTGCCGACATCCACGGCAATGATGATGTCTGCCCCCATGGCTCTCACGATGTCAACAGGCAGATTTCTCAGAATCCCTCCGTCAGCAAGCAAATGGCCGTCCACCTCCACGGGGGGGAACACGCCGAACACCGACATGCTCGCCCGTGCCGCATCGGCGAGCCTGCCGCTTTTCAGCACCACAACACTCCCGTTCTCAAGGTCCGTTGCTACCGCCCGGTAGGGGATCGGGAGCCTGTCAAAGTCTTCTATGTCAGACACCGGCATCAAGAGTGTTTCGAAGAACAGTCCGATCTTCTGACCCTCGATGAAGGCCCGGGGAGTCCGAAGCTTGCCGTCTCTGATCCCCAGCTCCATTTTTGCCAGGATCGTGTAATCTTCCCGCTTGCGAATGAAATCGATTTCGGACCGCGGGGGGTCGTCGGTAAAGAGATCGTCCCAATCGACAGTCGTCAGGACCCTTTCGATCTCATCAGGCGACATGCCCGAGGCGTAGAGGCTTCCGACGACAGCACCCATGCTCGTTCCCGCAATGCAGTCAATGGGAATCCTCAGCTCTTCGAGTACCTTTAGGACACCGATATGGGCGGCGCCCTTTGCGCCACCGCCTCCCAGCACGAGGCCGATCCGCGGCCGCTTCGGTTTTTCTTCAGCGCTGGACAGGTCTGGCAGGAAGAGGGAAAACGCAATGAGGAGAGAGACGGTCGCAAGGGAAAGAGAACGCATGAGGGGATGGTTTTTCTTTGTCATGGCGGTAATTGCTCAGGGTTTCCCGGTTGTTTCCTCCACCCGCTTCCAGGTCGTGTCAGGATCATACCGCTTCAGCGCCGCCGCGATCTTTGCGGAATCCTTTCCGAAGTCTTTTTCATAGATGACCCCTTCCTGGTTTATCATAAAGGTCATGATCCCGGAGGCCCCATACTGGGCAGGATAGGCGACGAGCGCGAACCCGAGAATCATCTTGCCCTTGACTACATAATCATACTGGCCTCCCGGAGCGTTCTTCCCCTGCGCTTTCAAAATTCTGTAGAAATATCCATGGTAGGAAATCGGCTTCCCGCTTTTCCCTTTCGCCGCATATCCCTCCTGCGCAGCCCGGGCAACGAGGGGGCCGAAGGGGCTTTCCTCTTCACCTTCTTTGACTTCCCAGTAGAGGCCATCACGCCTGCCCTTCGTGCTGGCAAACTTCTGGGCGAATTCCACGACTCCATCACCATTGCGGTCATTACTCGCATATTCGTACTGCGCATCAACATAGGCGTGGAGCACCTCGATAACGCTCAGCTCATTTTTTCCGATTCTTCTGTTCAGGATCTCTTCTTTTCCCGCCTTGGTGTCAAAAAGCCATTGCTCACCTGTCTTCACGATCGGGATAGGAAAAGGGTAGTCGCCGTTGCCAATGTGAAGTATCATTTTCCCGGGGCTCTCCTGCTCGAGTTTGTTCATTTCTTCAAATGTCTTAAGAAAACGCTCCCTTCCCGCCCGGTCAGACGTTTCGTCACCCGAAGAAATCAGTGATTCCGATTGAGGCCCCAGAATGAGCGATAGCTCCGTACCATCGTTGTTCTTGAGTGCAGTGACCATGGCATTGACTGCTTCCTCGGCTGAGGGAAAGGCTTTCTGCCGTGCCTTCCCCTGAACCGCACCTGCGAGAGACGACGCAAATAACACCACGGCCGCAAAGATCATCACGAGGCTAAGCCCGGGAAGTGAAGGCCCCTTTATATGAAATTTCCTTATTGCCATTTTTCTCCTCCGTGTAGAAGCGTGCAATAATTCATCAATTCCGTCCCATGACTCGCCGCTATCTGCGGCCACCGCCTCGGCCACCGCCGCTGCGGGCACCGCCTCCAAATCCTCCTCCACCGCCGCGGGAACTGCTGCTCATACTCCTGCTGCTTGAGCCCCGTGAGCTTTCCATGCGCGCCCTGTTGCCATTGCCGGAATCGCTGAAAGCGCTGTCGCGGCCCCTTGCGCCTTGAGCGTCTTTTGCTCCCATTTGCCCATCCATACCACCGCGGTCCGCATATCCTCGGGTGTCGGGCCGCGCCTGTCCGGAGCGCGAACGAGACTCGCCGAATCGCTGCGCAGTTGCCGTATCCTTGTACGCGGCGCCTTTGCGGTGGGCCGGA
>JBLNHB010000146.1:0-3598 GCA_050268805.1 bacterium
GCATCATCAAAGACCATAAAGGCGATATCCGCGTAGAGAGCGAGGTGGGAAAGTGGACAACCTTCATCATTACGCTTCCCGCTCTTTCCGACGGCAAGGCGCCATGATGCTTCAGAGCGTCCTGCCGCTGTCGGGAAACCACACTCAATGGATTCTTGAGCAGATTGCAGAAAGAAGATGAGATACAGCAGGATAGACAGGCATGAAGATACTCCTCGTTGATGACGATGAAAGCATACGCATGCTCACCGCACAGGTGCTGAGCAGCGACGGCCATGAGGTGACGGAACGGGCGAGTGTCGAAGATGCCCTGAAGATCTTCCGGAAGGGGGAGTTCGCCATCGTCATAACCGATATTGTCATGGAAGGCATGAGCGGCATGGACCTCCTCAAGGAGGTCAAACAGAGAGACCCGGATACCCAGGTCATTGTGCTCACGAGCTATCCCTCGCTCGAAACCGCGGTCCTCGCTCTCCACCACGGCGCCTATGATTACCTCATCAAGACCTATGACCAGCTCGACTTCATTGCAGATGTCGTTGCACGGGCGGCGGAAAAAGTAAAGCTTGCTTCGGAGAACCGTTCCCTCATTGAAAATCTCAAGGATGAAACAGACCGGCTGGAACAGGCGCATATTTCTCTCAGGGACATGGTCTTGTATGACAGCGTCACCGGCCTTATGAACGATACCTACTTCAATGATATCCTCGAGCGGGAATGTGCACGCGGGGCACGGTCAGGGAAGAATTTTTCCCTCATCGTCATCCACATCGACGATCTCAAGAAGTACCGGGAACGGCAAGGCGCCGTTGGAAGCAACCAGATGCTGTCGGTTTTGGCGCACCTGATCGAAAACAACCTCAGGAAATCCGATTGCGTCGCCCGCTCCGGTGACGAACGGTTTATGGTCCTCCTCTTCGAGACCGGCAAGGACGGAGCCTTGTGTGTAGCACGGAAGATAGGCAAACTCATCGCCGATCATCCGATCCTCGGCCAGTCGCCGGAGCAGGAAACACGGATCTCGGTCAGCATGGGAGTCGTTGCGTCTCCGGAAGATGGAGCCTCCATGAGCGCGCTCCTCAGGAATGCAGAATTGGCCATCGAGCGGGCGGCACGCGGAGACGGGAGTGCTCAGGGTTAAAGGGTATGATCCCTTCTCTCCATAAAATGATTGGTGGCTGCAGAGAGCACAGGGGAATCGCATCGTTACGAGAACGCTGTCGAAAGGAGATATGAGACTGATATGACTTCCGCTCTCCGCATCCTCGTCGTTGATGATGAAATGAGCCTACGGAGCATCGTTTCCCAGGTCCTGCGCGAGGACAATTACGACGTCGCCGAGGCGGCAAGCGGTGAGGAAGCGCTGGCCGCCTTTGAACAATCATACCATCCGCTGATCATCACCGACATCAAGATGGGAGGAATGAGCGGGCTGCAACTGCTCGAGAAGGTAAAGCAGCTCAATCCCAATACCCAGGTGATCATCATGACCAGTCATGCCTCCCTCGATTCGGCGATTATGGCGATGAAGCATGGGGCATACGATTACCTCGTGAAGCCCTTTGAGGACATCAGTGTCATCACCACGGTGGCCAACCGGGCGGCAGACAAAATCCGCCTCATGGAAGAGAATCAGCGGCTCCTGGAAGAAATCAAAAAGAAAAATGCAGAGCTTGAAGTCGTGAACAGAACGCTCAAGGAGCTCGCCATCCGGGATGGCCTCACTGGTCTCTACAACCATCGCTACTTCCAGGAGGCTTTTGCCAAGGAGCTCATCCGGGCACGGCGATACGGCCTCGTCTTTTCTCTCCTGTTCATCGACGTGGACCATTTCAAACACTACAACGACGCATACGGGCACCCGGTCGGCGACAACCTTCTTCGTTCCCTCACGCGGGTCATCAAGGATCGCCTGCGCGCCTCAGACTTTCTGGCCCGGTATGGCGGAGAAGAGTTTGTCATCATTCTCCCCGAGACACCGAAAGAAAATGCGTTTACTATCGCTGAAACAATCCGCCAGCACATCGCCGACCATTCGTTCGAGGGGCGCGAGACCCAGCCCCTCGGCAGAATTACCGTGAGCCTCGGCATCTCGACATTTCCGACAGACGGCGAAGATGGGACGAGCCTGATAAAACATGCAGACGAAGCACTCTACCGGGCAAAGAACACAGGCCGGAACCATGTCTCGGGATGATGCAGACGCTGCTCTTCCCTCATGCATCGCGCTGCTCCCCTATGAAAAAGCAGATCAGTCCCGAATCAGGGATTTCAATCTGTCCGGTAGCGGGCTCCTGAACTCAAGCGGTTTTCCTTTCACCGGGTGCCTGAGGGAGAGCACATACGCATGCAGCGCCAGCCGCCTGATCGGATCTGTCTGTGCCCCGTACTTCATGTCCCCTACGACCGGATGTCCGATGTCTGCCAGGTGGACCCGTATCTGATTCTTCCTCCCGGTTTCGAGGACGACATCGAGGAGCGTATTTCTCCTGCCCGCTTTCAGGACCCGGTATTTCGTGATCGCGTACTTTGCCTCTGGTGAGCCTTTACTGCTATAGACCTTCAGCGAGCTTGTTTCTCGTAGATGGCTCGTTATCTCTCCCTCCTTCTTCCCAGGGACCCCCTCCACGACAGCATAGTATCGTTTCTCAACTTTTTTCCACTGATCCTGCAGTTTCCGTTTGACTGCCTCATTCTTTGCGAACAGCATGAGCCCTGAGGTGTCCCGGTCGAGCCGGTGGACAATGAATACCCGCTCTCGTGCTTCAGGATTGCGCCTCTTCAGATACTCATTCAACTGATAGTATGCAGTCTTTGTCCTCTCCTTCTCTGTAGCTATGGCAAGCAGGCCGGCAGGCTTTTCGATCACCAGTAATGCATCGTCTTCATGGATAATCCGTATCCCCATCGGGGGAATCACTGCCGTTGCTCGCGCGCTTCTGCTGATCGATACCCTATTACCCGGAGACAGCGCAGGGGCAAGACCTTCCACCGTCAGCTCGTTCACCGTGACAGCCCCCCGTTTCAGGAGCTGCTTGGCCTTGGTTCTGGTGTATCCTTTCCGGACGAGAAACTCAAGGAGACCGGTGCTTTCTGTCGCGACCCACCCCTTCATGATGCTTCTCGCTCTCACCTCTTCTCATGCCATAAAAAGAGATGCACAGTATCTCCTGTGCATCAAAATCAACTTTCTGAGTGCCCTAGAAAAGCTTCACGTCCAAGAACATCGCTGTGAAGGGCGTGTGGATACCCGCTATGCGGGCCGCATCTGTTCTCCGCAGCAGACGATGTCACAGCTCTCAATGCAGCCGCACTCCTGATCAACCGTGACCGCAAGCCCGCAGACGGTGCACTCATACCTGTTGCCGGAGCCCGATGCCGCTCGCTTTTTTACAGATCGCTTTGCCCCTGCCTTTTTGGACTTACTCTTTTTTGCAGTCTTTCTTGCTGCCTTCTTCTTCGAAGCCTTTTTCGTTGCCATTTCCCTTCCTCCTCGCATCCACAAGTGTTCTAAAAGCATTATAGCAGATTAATGTTCAGATTCAACGGTATTCCCTTTTCGTCATGATTTCCCCTGCTTTCCCCACCGACTAACCGG
>JBLNHB010000147.1:0-8806 GCA_050268805.1 bacterium
CGACCTTCGAGATGCCCATCTTCTTCATCTGCTGGAAGATCTTGATTACCGCATAGCTGTCCTTCTGGGGCGTCTTGAACACATATTTCGCGACGGGATTCACGATGACCTCGGCGGCAGCGCAGGAGATGAGGATGGTCTTGCCCTCTTCGGCGATGTTCTTAATGGCCATGGTCTCACCACTTGTTGAGGGTCCGAGGATGGCGAAGACCTTTTCCTCCTCGATAAGCTGCTTGGCGAAGGAAATGGCCTTCTCAGGACTACCGCCCGAATCTTTGATGATCAGCTCGATCTTTTTGCCGTTGATGCCGCCTTTGGCATTGATTTCCTCGGTAAGCATCTCCATCGTCTTTGCCTCGGGAGCGCCGAGGAACGACGCCGGCCCGGTGACAGAGAGGATGGCGCCGACCTTGATGGCATCGGCTGCCAATGCGGGCGCCGAACAGAGCGCTGCCGCCATTAACACCAGGGTGATCAATTTCACAATCTTCATACGCTACCTCCTTGTCTCGTTCCTCCCTTTGAGGGATTACAGTTTTTGGACTTCCTCGCCCTTGAGTATCCTTACCCCGGCCTTCTGAAGGGTCTCTATCGCTTTTTCGGTCTCATCGAAACGGAAAATGATGATCGCGTGCTCACCGCTTTTCTGGACAAAGGCATACATATACTCCACATTGATGTTCTTTCCCTCAAGAGCCTTGAGGATGCCAGCGAGTCCTCCCGGACGGTCAGGCACCTCGACCGCGATGACTTCCGTCTTGCCGACGGTAAAATTATTGGCCTTGAGGACCTGCTTTGTGTTTTCCGTGTCATTCACGATCAGCCGCAGAATGCCGAAGTCGGCAGTGTCCGCCAGCGAAAGAGCACGAATGTTGATCCCGTTCTTGGCCAGAGTGTCGGTTACTTCCGCAAGACGTCCTGATTTGTTCTCAAGAAATATGGATATCTGTTCGACTTTCATACAAACCTCCTTACTCAGGAATGCAGGAGAGGGAATCCAGAATTCGGAATGGCCAAGCATGCCAATCTGACTTCTGACTCCTGAATTCAGGTTTCTCGCGAGCTACAGTTTCCTGTTATCGATGACCCGTTTTGCCTTGCCCTCGCTCCGCTGGATAGTCTTGGGCTCCACAAGCTTGACCTTGCATGACACGCCGAGAAGGTCCTTGATGTCGTGCTCGATCTTCCGGCCAAGCTTCTCAAGCTGCTTGACCTCATCGGAAAAGATGTTCTCGCTCACCTCGACCTGCACCTCCATCGTATCGAGTGTGCCTTCCCGGTTGACGACAATCTGGTAGTGGGGCTCCACGCCTTCCACGCTCATGAGAACGTGCTCGACCTGTGACGGGAAGACGTTCACCCCTCTGATGATGAGCATATCGTCGCTCCGCCCGGTCACGCGCTCCATCCGGACGAATGTCCGGCCGCACTTGCACTGCTCGGGGATGAGACGCGAAATATCACGTGTCCGGTACCGGATCAGAGGGAAGGCCTCCTTGGTAAGGGTGGTAAAGACGAGTTCGCCCTTTTCACCGTAGGGGAGGGCCTCACCGGTCTCGGGATTGATGATCTCCGGTATGAAATGGTCCTCGAAGACGTGGAGGCCGTGCTGGGCCTCGAGGCACTCACTCGCCACGCCGGGACCGATGATCTCGCTCAGACCGTAGATGTCGATTGCCTTGATGTTGAGTTTCTTCTCTATCTCCTTCCGCATCTTCTCGCTCCAGGGCTCTGCGCCGAAGAGTCCGACCCTGAGTTTTATCTCCGAGGTGTCGACCTTCATCTCCAGCATCTCCTCTGCTATATTGAGCGCGTACGAGGGGGTACAGAGGAGCACCGTTGAACCAAAGTCCTTCATGATCATGATCTGCCGCTTCGTGTTGCCTCCTGAGATGGGGATGACGGCGGCGCCGATCTTCTCTGCACCATAATGGGCGCCGAGCCCTCCGGTGAAGAGGCCGTATCCATAAGCGTTGTGAACGACATCTTTCTGAGACGCACCGGCACAGGACAGGGTCCGCGCCATGACCTCTGCCCATGTGTCGACGTCCCTCCGGGTGTAACCAACCACGGTCGGCTTGCCGGTCGTTCCCGAAGACGCGTGGATGCGGACAACGTGCTCGAAGGGAACGGCAAAGAGACCGAAGGGATAATTGTCCCTGAGATCTGTCTTGTTCGTGAAAGGGAGCCTTTGCAGGTCGGCAAGGGTCTTGATATCGCCCGGTTTGGCCCTGGCCTTGTCCAAGGCATTCCGGTAGAAAGGGACAACGGCATAAAGACGCTCAGCAAGTTCCTTGAGCCGTTTGAGCTGGAGAGCTTCCAGGGCTTCGCGGGGCAGAGTTTCGAATTCCTCATTCCAGATCATGACAAGCAGGCCTCCTCATCGAGAGAAGATGAACCGCAGACAGCACAGATGTTCTTTACTCGTATCATTCCTCTGCTTCTCTCAGTGCCTCAGTGTCTCTGCGGTTTCCATCTTTGTGTCTATCGCTTCGCGGCCTTTCTTGAAGGCAGCAACGTTTACCGTGCGTATCTTTTCCGGCACCCGTTCATGGAGCGCCTCGAGAAATAGTTCCTCAGGAACCGGGAGAAGATGTGAAAGGACTCCCACGAGGACCATATTGACCGCCCGTATTTCGCCGAGTGACCTCGCGATCTCAAGCGCATCAACAGCAATAACGTCAAGGTCTTTCTTTTTCAGTTCATCGATGACTCCCTCGGGATAGGGTTCGTTTCCGGTCGATACTGTCAGGGGCGGAATCTTCTGGATATTCACGACCACCCTGCTTCCTGGATGGAGCAGGGAAACATACCGCAGCGCTTCGAGCATCTCGAAGGATACTTCGATGTCGGCACGGCCGGGCTCAATAATGGGGGAGAAAACCCGGTCGCCGTATCTGAGATGGGCGATAACAGAGCCGCCCCGCTGCGCCATGCCGTGCACTTCGCTTCGCTTGACGTCGAAGCCGGCCTTCATGAGCGCATCCGACGTTATCTCGCTCGCGAGGAGAATCCCCTGGCCGCCGACACCGCAGAAAATGACATTGCCTGATTTATTCATACCTTTAGACCGAAAAGAAAGCCAACCACAGAGGCGCAGAGACACAGAGAAAACTTCCTTCTTTGGGGACTCTTTTATGCATTTTGCTCTTTCCTATTTGCCTTTTTTTGTTTTCTCTGTGGTGAGAGCCTTTATCTTTTTATTTTTTTTCTCATCTACTATGATTGCCTTGAATTTGCATACCTGGAAGCACTGCGCGCAGCCGTTGCAGAGGGCATCGCTGATATGGGAATGGCCTTTCTGCCCCTTCCGGTAGCCGAGTTTCTGTGCCTCTTCTTCGGTGACCGGCACCCACTCGATCGCCGGGCACCCGAGCTTGATGCAGGATTTGCAGCCGGTGCATTTTTCGATAAGGACTTTGTAGAGGTTCTTCTTTCTCTTCCGTTCTTCGGGGAGGAGCACGCAGGGGTATTTCGAGATGATGACCGACGGTTCAGGCCGCTCGATCTCCCGCTTCAGCACTTCCTGGGTACTCTTGAGGTCATGGGGATTGACCGTATAGACATGCTTCACCCCGATGGCTTTGCAAAGCCCTTCGAGGTCAATCATGGGCGCGGGATCACCGGTTATTGTCCTGCCCGAGACCGGATTTTCCTGATGGCCGGTCATGGCCGTTATCCGGTTATCGAGAATAATAACGGTGGTGAATCCCCGGTTGTACACAACGTCGATGAGGGGTGTGATACCCGAATGAATGAAGGTCGAGTCGCCGATGACTGCAACGACCTTCCCGAGGGCCTCTTTTCCGAGGGCCTTTTCGATGCCGAAGGCGTTCCCGATGCTCGCGCCCATGCAGACGCAGGAGTCCATGGCTGAGAGCGGCTTGAGGAACGCGAGCGTATAACAGCCGATGTCTCCGGACACGAACACGTTCAGTTTTGAGAGTGAATAAAAGAGGCCCCGGTGGGGACATCCTGCGCAGAGGTTCGGAGGTCTCATGGGGATTTCTGCAGTCTTGAATCCTGCCTCAGCCTTTTTCCCGGTTATGGATTCCCTAACAATGGCCGAATTGAGTTCTCCGTAGGAAGGGACGAGATCCTTGCCGCGGCAGGTACTCCCCATCGCCTTGACGTGGAGTTCGAGAAAGGGGTCGAGTTCCTCAACGATAAAGACTTCTTCGACACCTGCGGCAAATTGCCTGATCATCTTCTCGGGAAGCGGGAAGACCATGCCGAGCTTGAGGACCGACGCCTCGGGAAATGCTTCCTTGACGTAGAGATAGGAGACGCCGGAGGTGATGAATCCTCTTTTTCTGTCGCCCCATTCGGTCCTGTTTTCGGGAAAGGACTCAGCAAATTGTTTCAGCCTGGCCATCCTCTTTTCAAGCTCGATCCTCCGCTTCCGCGCATTGGCGGGGAGCATGACAAGTTTGTCGGAGATTTTCTCAATCCCCGGGGTCACGTTCGATGTCCTCAGGTCACCGTACGCCACCAGGCCCTGAACATGGGAAACACGGGTTGTGGTGCGAAGGAGTACCGGGGTATCGAATTGCTCGCTCAGCTCAAAACTGAGTTTCATGAATTCCTTTGCTTCGGAAGAATCAGAGGGCTCGAGCATCGGAACTTTCGCTGCAAAGGCATAGTTCCGGTTATCCTGCTCGTTCTGGGAGCTGTGCATGCCAGGGTCATCGGCAGTCACAATGACAAGCCCGCCACGCACACCCGTATAGGCTGCGGTAAAGAGCGGGTCTGCGGCAACATTCAGTCCGACATGCTTCATTGCAGCAAGGGCCCTCACACCGGCAAACGATGCGCCGAGAGCAACCTCGAGAGCTACCTTTTCATTCGGGGCCCATTCGGTATAGACACCCTGATATGTTGAGAGGGTTTCGAGGATCTCTGTTGAGGGGGTACCGGGATAGGCGGAAGCCACCTTTACGCCGGCTTCATAAGCGCCGAGGGCAATCGCCTCATTTCCGGAGAGCATCACTCTTTTCTGAGCTTTTCTTTTAGCTTGCACAATTACCCCACGAATCAGAGATAGTGTGAAAACAAAACAACATCAGAATACCGGCGTCCCGGCCAACACTATTCCTTCATTATGCGCGACAGAAAAGGCGCTTTTCGATGCGCGGAAGACACCTCATTATATAAATGAATATAAGGCAGCCTTTTCTTGAGATTTAATATTATGGTGAATAATATCCCTTTGTCAAGATTTAAGCCATGAAGAAATAAGGATTTTGAGATGGAGAGGGGCAGCCTTCACTTATTAGGAAACTTTATCCATCCATTAGAAGAAATATAAGACCCTGGTTTGAATTTTAGCGATACTACCTGATACAATCTGTCACTTTTCGGGAATCCTGTCCTAAATGAAAAGAGCGGTTGCTGTCTACACGGGGGCATATCTCTCATGAAGAGACATTCTCATAAAAAAGGAGGCAGTATGGGAAGAACATCATTCATACGATTCTCGATTCTTCTCGCAGTCAGTCTCATCCTTGCAACGTCAGCCTTTGCAGAGCATCTCTTCGGGCCTGAAGAGCTTGATACCACTTTTGGAGTAACGTTCAGGTTTCGTCAGGAAACGTGGGACAATGTTTTCGATCTCAAAAACGTCAGCAATACGACTACATCGACTAACTCAGTCGACCGCAACTTTTTTCGTTTGAAAACGTCCCTCTGGTACAAAATGGATTACAGCAAGAAGTATGATTTTCTCGTCAAGTTTACCAATGAGGCCCAGTATTTCCTGAGTGACAGGACAGACAGGTACCCAGGAGAGCCGAACGCTCGGTTTGTGGAGGATGAAATTGTCTTTGATAACCTCTATGCCGGCGCTAATGGCATCTTCGGCATTCCCCTCGACATCCGCATCGGGAGGCAGGATTTCCTGTTTACTCACGGTGAAGGGTTCTTGATCTTGGACGGTACGCCGCTCGATGGTTCGAGGACCTTCTATTTCAATGCCGCAAAGGCGAATATAAAATTCGGCGAGAAGGCGAATGTTGATCTTATCTATATCACGGACCAGGAAACCGATCTCTATCTCCCATCGATGTACGCCGGCGTAAAACGCCAGATCAACTATTCCAACGAGCAGGGTGTTGTTGTATATGGAAGGATCAAAGCAACGGAAGGCCTTTCCGTAGAGCCATATTATATCTATAAAAAAGAGCAGGACGTGACCAGGGGTGCGGCTCCGCAACCTGAACTCGATCTGAACACAGTAGGTGCGAGGGCGGTCTTTGGATTTGGGGGAGGCTGGAAGCTGAGAGGAGAATTTGCCTATCAGTTCGGAGAATATGGCAATAGTGCATCCACCGATAGAGAAGGCTACGGCGGTTACGCATACATCGGCCGCAAGTACGAGGACGTTGGTATGAAGCCCGGCTTTGATCTCGGGGCCATCTATCTGTCGGGAGACGATCCTGATACAACGGATAAGGACGAAGGCTGGGATCCGCTTTTCTCCCGCTGGCCGTGGTTGAGTGAACTGTATGTTTTTACCCTTGGCAAGGAGAGGGGCATCGCTTACTGGTCAAATCTCCAGGCCTACCGGGCGAATTTTAATTTCAAGATCGGAGAGTCCTCGGGACTTGATCTTACCTATATATATATGCTGGCAAATGAGAACGCGACAGGTACGTTTTTCTCTGACGGCAAGGAACGCGGGCATCTTCCCCAGGCAAAGCTAAGCCACCAGTTCTCCAAGGCTGTTGATGGCTATGTACTCGTTGAATACTTCGTGCCGGGCGACTTCTATTCCACCGACAACAATGACAACGCGGCCTTTGTGAGATGGCAGCTCCAGTGGAAGATTTAGTGTAGAATTCTCTTTATCAAGTGTTGATGAAACCGCCCTTCCCGGAATCGGGAAGGGCGGTTTTCTCATTGGCCGGGATAACGTTGGGCGATGGCTTTGATCACCTCGAGACTCGAAAAGAAGGCGTCGATCATCTCAGGGTCGAATTGTCTGCCTGATTCTTCCCTCATCGTTTCGAGCACCCTTGCTTCATCCCATGCCTCTTTGTAGCTTCGCTTCGATGAGAGCGCATCATATACATCGGCGATGCTGACAACCCTTCCGAAAGGATGAATTTCTTCTCCTCTCTTTCCCTGAGATGCCGCATATCCCCCAGAGGGTTTCCCGGTCCCGGGATCGATGTGGCCGGGATATCCGGTTCCGTCCCACCGCTCATGATGATCGAGCGCGACAGCGCATGCGGCCTCATCGAAATCAGAGAATCTCTGAGAGAAGAGCCGGGCGCCGAGCCAGGCATGCTGTTTCATGACAGCGGTCTCCTCATCGGTGAGCCGTGCGGGTTTTTTGAGAATGGCATCGGGAACAGCGATCTTGCCGACGTCATGGAGCATCGCCGCCATCCGGAGAAGGTCCTTGTTCCTTTCCGTTGTTTCAGCGCTGAATCCCTGCTTCAGCGCCCAGGTATCATAAATCTCAACCGCATAGGAGGCGACCCGGTTGACGTGGGCCCCTGTTTCTTTCGGGTCTCGCAGCTCGGCCATGGTGATCATTCTCAGAAGTATGGTTCTTATCAGGAGTGCCCGTTCGATCGCGACTGCCGCATTGTTCGCAAAATGCAGGACGAGCGGTTCGGCGCTCTTGGCGAAGGGGACGATCCGTCCCCCTTCATCTTTTGCATTAATGAGCTGCAGCACGCCGACGATCTCTCCCCGGTGCGTTTTCAGACAACAGGTCAACATTGATTGCGTGCGATAGCCGGACAATTCATCATAGGCTTGGTCGAACCGGTACGATACGTTTTCCTTCAAGCGATAGACATCGGGAATGTTCAGGGTCTCGCCGCTCTGTGCAACGTATCCGGCGATAGATGAGGTGTTCACCGGCACCGTGAACGTCGAGTAGATGAGCTTCCTTCCCGGCGGAAGTCGTTTCTGCAGGGTGTCATTCTGCGTATATTTGAATTCGAGGATGTTGCCCTGTTTAAGATAGATTGAGCCGGCATCGGCATTGAAGAACTCCCTCGCTTTTTCGAGTACCCGTTCGAGGAGCAGGTCGATGTCCTGGACCCGGGTTGTTTCGAGTCCGAGATCGATGATCGCTTTCAGTTTCTCTTGCTCATTCATGATGCCGGTCCCGGGAACCACTGTATCAGAAAAGGGGGAAACGGTCAATTGACAGAACTCTGCTGTAATTCGCAATTCCAGAGAGAGGGTCTTCTTGCGATTTTAACAACCATGGTATAGTATTAAGAAGTTCATGATTGCCGTCTGGCTATTCATGGGTCGCCGGCATCAGAAGACACGGATTGAACACACGTGCAGGAGGTTGAATGCATATGATAAGAAATGTGGCGCTCCTTCTCCTTTGTCTCGGAATAGTGGTGACCGGGTGCGCCCGGTCAAAGGTAACGAGGGTGGATACCGGAGAGACGATCGATCTCAGCGGGAAATGGAACGATACCGACTCCCAACTCGTCTCCGATGAAATGATTCAGGATGCCCTGAATCACCAGTGGCTTCCGAAGTTCAGAAGCGAGCACGGCAATAAATCGCCGGTCGTTATTGTCGGCACGGTGCAGAATCTCAGCCATGAGCACATCAACGTGCAGACCTTCGTCAAAGACCTTGAGCGCGCCCTTATCAATTCGGGGGAGGTCGAGTTTGTGGCGGGCAAGGAAGAGCGGGAGGAAATCCGGGAAGAGCGCAAGGATCAGGCTATCCACGCTTCAGAAAGCACAGCAAAGGCTCGGGGTGAAGAGATCGGAGCGGACTATATGCTCAAGGGAACCATCGGCAGCATCATCGACAAGATCGAAGG
>JBLNHB010000148.1:0-13221 GCA_050268805.1 bacterium
ATAATGAAGACATTCAATAAGTAATTATGCCGTGTATCGAGCCGGAAGAAGGCCGCCGTCATCACTTCTTCCGGCGCTTGCTGTCAGCGCCCTGAATTCAGTCGTGCCTCTCGCTCGCAGACTGATTTCTTCCTTGCTACCTGCGATGAGAAACAGCACCTCGGTACGGGCCCCGCAAAGTACATCGCACTGACTGAACCTCAAAGACTATGAGGATTTCTTCCGATAATGAATTGTCGCAGCAAGGTTCGAATGGATGAAAGCTCCACCTCATACATCGTACTGCTGACATCTCAATAACCAGTCACTAGCCACTATTCACTATGTACTGGCTTTTCATCAGAGAAAAGTCACCGAGATTTGACTTGATCTGCATTGTGTGATAAACTGCGATCAGACATAAAGGGGGGTCGCAGAAAGAGGGACCCTGTCTTCATTTCCCTGACATTCTCACCAGTACCCGATCCGTTTCCCCCACCCCGGAATAGCTGACCCCTGCGAGGGAACGAGACCCGAAAGGGGTTGCCTGTGCGAAAAAAGACCGTGCTGACTAAGGATACGCCTTTGCCCAAGTGCGGCCTTTTTGTTCGAGGACGCTGGCGCACAGAAGCGATAATGCAGAGCCATTCCCGGCGGAGAGGGTTGTGGAGACCACGCGGCAGAAGGAGCATCATCGTGAGCGTTTGCCTTTCGAAATGTGTGATAGTCCGACGTGCCTCAATGCTCTTTGTATGTCTTGAACTGCATGCTTCCGAACGAGGAGAAAGGGGGAACCTGTATGTGTCAATAATCCGTAGGTTTACCGATCGTGCCCCGCCGAAGAGAATCCTTGACTGACGATACGAATTATGGAATAAAGGCTGATCGCAGTATGAGGAGCTGCTCCTGTGAGAGCAGCGGAGAACGAAATTCACTTTTTTTGGGGAACGATAGATGAAAGGGGTTTCCAATGTTCAATACATCAGGCAGACAGACAACCGAAAGGCCCACCGGAGACAGGGTGATGCTCGCGTCGCTCTTTGTCTTCGCACTGTTTTTTACCGTCCTGGCCTCGGGCCTTCCCGCAGAGGCCGTGGACTGCAGCGGAATTGCAGACAGCGGCGAGCGACTGAAATGCAAGCACGGCAACGTTCTTGAGGAGCAGGACAGAATCATTACCAATCTCGAACTTAACTTCGGACAGGTCGTTCCGACAGAGAATTTTGAGCGATTGAAAAAAGCCAACAACCGCGCAAAGAATTCCAAAGATCGCATGAACGCGAAACAATTCAAGTCGCTTGGGAAGAAGAACGCCGAGACCTGCGACCTCGTCGAGTGGGAGGGCGACGGGGACGGCATATGCGAGCCGGGCGAAAAGTGCGAAGAGGTCATTGGCGACAACATCGGCGATGATGTGCAGCCCTGCAAGCTCAAGGGCAACAAGAAGGAGGTCTGCGTCGAGATCTGCACCGGCGGCAGTGAAGACACGCTCGAAGACGATACTGATCCTCTGTACCTGGCGGACGTGGAACAGAGCTACGACGATGTGACGAACAGTCTGGATGCCGCCAACGATATCCTGGAGAGCAACGGCCCACAGATAGCTTCCATGGCCGTGTCCCTCCTCACCGCGTCTGAGCCGGCAGACGCCTGTAAAGCCTCAGCTGACTGGCTTGCCTATGCAGACATTCTGACAATCACGATCATGAAGCAGGTGCAGGTCGGGCTGCGCGGGATTGCCGACATTGCCGAACGCGGATGCGACCAGACAGGGGCGGGCTTTAACTGCGCAACCTGCTGCATCATCCTCGAGGGAGCCGCGGCAGTGTCGGCGCTCGTCACGGAAACGACCGACGGCATCTTCAATCTGATCGAGTGGGGCGTTGACAATTCCAAACAGTCCTGCATGAGTTCGATTTCCGCGGATCTGCAGGAGCTCAAGGCGACGCTGGGGACCGTGGCATCTACAACAAGCGGTACAAGCAACCAATTGTCCGGGGCCGTAGCAGACATTCAAACCATAAAGACCACGGTGAACAATTTAACAACCAGCGTCGACTCCTTGAACGCAGATGTGGACGGCCTGCACCTGCAGATAGACGACCTGCGTGCATTGACGGATAACAGGTTCAACGAGGTCTACATCCTTCTGAACACGCCCCAGGGGCAAAGACCGGATTTTCCATTGAAGTGAATGGGAACAGGGCAAGGTCGAATCAGGAAAGGAAGAATAAAGGAGAAAGGAGATATGATATAGGGAGAGTTGGGGATCGCTAACGATAATCCTCAGGCAGTGTTGCCGGATTCAATCCCCGGGATAGGCAATTTCAGTCTGCTTGTTGTGAGATGCTGTGGATAGTGGCTGGTTGCTCGTGAGTGGTTCTTCCAGACTGGGCGTGAGCCGCTATTCACGGCGTCTATTCGCTTTGGGTCTGCTGGTTGTTATTTCACCAGTTCTTCCAGCTCTTCGAGGCTGAATGAAGTCTCATGAGCCTGTTTCATCCACCTGGCGCACCGGTTGGCGCTGAGCGGTATCCCGACGGGAGAGATCCCGAGCTTGATGCAGAGCCTCATCCCCTGAGCCAGCTCGGGGACGCAGGCGATCCCCAATGCCCCAAAGTTCCGATCATCCGGATGCTCCGCCTTAAGCCTTCTGAAGAGCTTCTCCTGGTCTATGGTGATGGATATGTAGGGATGGATCCCGTACTTCTTCAGGAGCTCGCTGCCGAGACGAATGAAACAATCCTCGGTGCATCCCATGCAGACATACTCCATGTCTCCGGGGACCGACTTGCACCGCGGCCTGAAATCCCTCAGACAGTGGGGAAGGAGTGCAAACTTGTAGTCGCTCTTCCGGAACGCCTCCCTGTATATCCGGTTGACGAGTTCGATCTCGAGCATATAGAGATGATATGCTTCCTCTTTCGTTCCGATGATCCTGTCGAGCCTCCGAGAAATCGGGACGCTCTTCAGATGCTCTTTGACTGCTCTGGTATACAGCTGAAGCACATCGCGCAATGTTTTTCGTATGTGAGCGATGAGCGCATCGTCGGCTGAGTAGCCCGATCCTTTTCTGAACCTCATGCCACCCGCTTTTTGGACATGGAAAAGGAGACTTCGTTGATCGGGACAACGGCCTGACAGGCTGTCGGCAATGCCGCGTATGGTCCTGAAGTATCGGTCGGTGGACGCATCGACACCGAAGAGGGAGTACTTCTTTCCTGAAACCGCCTTGTATGGTCCGGCCATTTCTTATTATAAACAGTGGACCCCCTTCGAAAATCCCAGCGAGCGACCGAGTCCGAAAACGGCGGTGGATGGTGATTGGTGGTTTGTGAATCGTTTTTAAACAACCAACGACCAGAAATCAGCCACAAACCACGGCCTTTAGGGTGCGGGGCAAAGCCCCGATAAGGTCTATCACCGAACCGGGCATGCAACCGATGCTTTGCGGCCGCAGACAACGGACGTCAATGTTTCTCTCGCCCTGCGTGAAAGCCCAAACCCCCCTATCTCCTCCTGGAGGGAATCGCACGAGCCGTATCCGCCGAGATACCCGTTGACGCGCGAGACGGCAGTCGAATCAATAAGACCCCTCATATCCGGATAGATTGCCCTGAATTCCGTCATTATCTCCGGAAACAATCGAAGGCTGTGCTTCTGGTGGTAATCCTCGGCGATATGGAATCCTGAATAGGGTTCTATTGAAGTCGCAATTCTTCCTCTCGTCCCAGAAGCAAGACGGTCCCTTGTTTCCACGGCAATCTTCCTCTGCTCTTCGTTGTGATAGAATATGGCCGCCCGGTACTGGCGGGACCAGGACCCGCTCCCCGGATCATGACTCTTCCAGAATGTGTCCAGCAAGTCCCTGTAGGAGATACGCGAGGGATCGAAATCAATTTGAATCGCCTCGGAGTGATCTCCCAGGTCATGATAGGTAGGATTCTTCGTAGTTCCACCCGAGTATCCAACGCGGGTTCGGACGACCCCCGGCAAGCTCCCAAACTGGGAGTCCGGCCCCCAGAATCAGCCAAGGGCGAAGGTTGCTGTTTCAAATGTGCCGGAAAGCCGCGTATCTGCGGACGGCAGAGCTGCTCTGGCCTCAGCTTCGTCATGTTTCATGGACATACGCGTACCTCCTTTGAGAGCGACTATGGTGACAGCACTTATCGCGAACGCCAATAAACTTACAGAACCAATAAATGATCGCAAGCGCATGAACTACGCTAACCTTTTCCCGTGAAGAAAGTATGAAAATGCGGCGTGCTGCCGGAAGTAGATAGTACGATAGCTCGATAGTGCGATAGCGGGTTAGTGGGACATTGGGGGGGAGTGCAGCTCGTAACCAGCTCCTGATTTCTTTTGTCTCTTCTTTAAATTTCTGCTACAATGCCATTAACAGCTTACTATATGGATTCTGGTAAAGAAGGACGACCATGAATGAGTCGACCAGTCGGAAGTCAGCGGTGGCCTCGACGGTCAGCGGCCCGCAGATGCGGGTCCCCATGGGAGTTCGATGCGCTGCATGGTTTGCAGTACTGATATTTGCGAATCTTCCGTCTCTCGCCCTTGCCGAATCACCATGCCCCGGACTTCACGTGAAGGTTCTGAACATAAGAAACAGCACCGGAACCGTAGCGTGCGCGCTGTTCAATTCGACGGAGGGGTTCCCTACTGCGTATCTGCACTTCGCAACCAATATCATGGCAATGAAAGTTCGCGATAAGCAGGCGCGTTGCGATTTTCAAGACGTCGCGCCCGGGACGTATGCGCTTGTCGTTGTTCATGATGAAAATAGGAACGGCGAACTTGACACGAACTGGCTGGGGGTCCCAACGGAAGGCTACGCTTTTTCAAACAACGCAAAAGCCTTGTTCGACGCGCCTTCGTTCTCTGCCGCCAGCTTCCCGTACGACGGGCAAAACCTGGATCTGACGATCAGCTTGTATTACTGAGTGCCCCTTGCCCATTATAAGAATACTGAAGATTTCTCCTCTCTTTCTTCAATCCAGCGCACCCATTCAGTGTTGCTGCGAACATGAGAGCGTCTTCCCTCCTCACGGGCCTTTCCTGATTGAAAATCGAGGGGAAATGTGATATAGGGAATGTAGAAACAGCTTTCCCTGCGCTGAACGGGTCGATAGCGCATTGAAGGGAGGAAGGGAGGACTGACATGTCAAAGATTCTGATTGCCACTGACGGTTCAAAGATTGCGCAGAGGGCCGGCCGTTACGCGGTTGACCTAGCGAAGCGGCTGAAGGCATTGGTGATCATCCTGAGCGTCATCGACCGGCGCGCCCTCATAAGCCAGACAATCCCTTCTCCGGCTGGATCGAAGCGTCTCCGGGTGCCTGTCGAGGACTACCTCCGGGAAGCGGCGATGGAATACGCCGGCAGGATCGCGCGGCTCTGCGATGCCAGGGGAGTCAAATCGAAGATCGTCATCGCCACAGGACACCCCGTCGAGGAGATCGTGAAAAAGGCGGGACAACTGGGAGCTGACCTCATCGTTGTCGGTTCCCGCGGGGAGAGCGCGGCCAGGGCTGTCATCCTCGGCAGCGTAACGTATGGCGTAATCCACCGGGACGCCACGATTCCTGTTCTGGTGGTAAAGCAGTGAGACTGTTCCGTGTGAGGGAAGAGAAAAAATATGATTCCTCTCCGTGATGTGGACCGCAGGCCGGTATGAGCGGCATGATGGCAGCATGCAGGCCGGTCTGCCCTTCTCTCCCAGTCTCGAGGACACCGCTGATTCGAATCGCGAGAATGCCGACCTCTGTGAGGGACGGCAACCTCATGCTGAGAGCGCTCACGATTCTTGATTGCCCCTTCCTTCAGGCTATGTTTCGGAATGACCAAGCGGTGAAGTCGGGCAGGATGAGAAGGCGGACCTCCGGATCGTGGATTTCCTTCTGGTGGCGAGTGAGAAAGACCTTTCCTGTTGCGTACTGCATCGAGTGCGACGCAAAGCGAATTGGATTCATCGGCCTGTATGATCTCGCCCTGAGAGAACGCGGACGAATGAGCCTGGTCATATCCGACGGGAATCTCAGGCGGAAAGGGTATGGCAGTCGGGCAGCCGGAATCCTCATGGGTGCGCTGAAGAACCAGCGATTTGTCCGGACGATTATCGTTGAAGTGGAAGCGGACAACCACGGCTCTCTCTCTTTTTGGAGGAAAATCGGTTTTGGCGAAGAGCAGCACCTTCCCGGGAAGATCGTCATGTATCTTGATCTCCTTGTTTCCGGCGGTCCATGAACTCAAATATTTCTCAAGACACCACAACTCCCGGAAGGGAATCGAGTGTGGCACAATATAAGTAGGAGATGCCGCATATCAAAGGAGATACAGCGATGACCCATAAGATAATGATAGCGCTGGACAATTCCGAAGGGGCCTGGCGTGCCGTAGAATATGTTGCCCAGACCTTTGGACATACCCCGGGAATCGAAATCACTCTGCTCCATATCCTGCCCGATCTGCCGCCCGCGTTCTGGGATGAGGGCCACATACTTCGGAGCAAGGAGCGGGAGGCGAGGAAGCAGCAGGTGGCACAATGGGCTGAAGAGCAGGAAAAAACATGGAAAGAACTGCTGAACAGAGCGCAGGGGCGTTTGATAGCGGCCGGAATTCCGGCTTCATCGGTAAACGGGAAGTTCAAGCCAAAGCAGTATGACATCGCGGAAGACATTGTCGACGAGGCGAAGATAGGAGGATTTGATACCATTGTCATGGGTCGGCGGGGATTGGGAGAAGCACGAGCTCTCCTCCTGGGAAGCGTCACCCATAAAGTGGTCCAATATGCCAGGGGGTGTGCTGTCACGATCGTTGAATAGCATTGCCGGGAATACCTGATTCTCGGGCATTGAATGCGCATACCTTATTCAAGCGGTGTGTTTTGCGCCCGGGTCCCTACCATCATCAGGAATAATTCTTGATTTACAATCCCTCGGATTTTCAGTATTATAATGTACGATTACAAGGGAGGGCTCAAGTTTTCGTTGTTCAGCGCCGAAGCGAGTTTTATCCGATTTCCCATCGAGAGATTGTTTTCTATCTCGGGATGCTATCCCGCTACGGAGGTTTAAAATGTCGAAGAAGTCTCTTATTTCATTGATGCTTGGAGCAGTCGTGCTCTGCGGCGCCTCGGTCGCCGGCGCTGCTTCTCCCTGGTATTACTCGGTAACAGGTCCAAATGGATCGAATGAGATCACGATCGATCAGTTAGGGCAGATCCTCCCCTTTGAACTCGACTCCATCACACCCGATTATGTCTGGGGGAACATCAGGGTCGATTTCGATCCGAACATGCTCGAGTGCGTGAGCATCGAAGAAGTCCCTGCAGGCCCGGGCTTCTGGGCAGCATGGGTAACACAGACGGCTGACCCGGCATACGGCGGGGGTGGATCTCTCTATTACTATGACAGCACCGGCCTCGGCTTAGACTGGGCGCAGCAGTGGGTCGCATGGTACGGCCAGGGTATCGCCGGTCCCGTGGCAAGTTACGACAATGCTCAGGGGATCATCAGGCTCTATACCTTCAGCGATGCGGGCGGGTACAACGGCTCTGTTCCCCTCAGGATCGGGTTCAGGATCAAGCAGGCCGGAACCGCGGTGTTTACCACCGCAGCGAATGACTGGACCGCCTTCGGATGGCCCGCTGCATTTTCCACTCCTTCCCTTGATGCATCCCCAAGCCCCCTCGCGGCTGGCGAGGGTTACAGCTGGAGGCTTGAAGACCTGCCGTACCAGTATACATCCACCGTTCAAATCAACCCGTCCGTTCTGGAAGTTCCGATGGACGTCAAGCCTGCGACCTGCCCGAATATCGTCAACGCGAAATCGGGAGGGGCATTGCAGACGGCTCTCCTCGGAACCCGGGATTTTGATGTCACCACCGTCGACAGATCGACAATCCATGCGGAGGGAGTATCTCCGCTCCAGATCAATGCATCGGATGTCGCGACACCATATGAACCGTACATTGGGAAGGATGCAGCCGATGATTGCACGTCCGCAGGACCTGACGGTCTCATGGATCTCGTCTTGAAACTTGACAACCGGGAGGTCGTCACCGCAATCGAGACGAGACTTGGCCGCCCTGTTCTGAATGGTGAAACCATTATCGTGACCCTGACCGGCAATCTGAAAACCGAGTTCGGCGGGACCCCGATTCAAGGGGAAGATGTCGTAGTAATCAAGAGGTAAGGTGTTCGATTCGAATCCTGAAGGGATGCCGGATCAAACCGGCATCCCTTCAGGACATGGTCAGACGTCCTTGTTCATAACCTTCTGGTGAAATTCGCACTTCTTGCAATCCTCACACTTCTGGGCGAAGGTCCCCTGCACCTTTCCCTCGCAAAACGTGCCCGCGACAACCCAGCATATCCTCCCGAAATGAGGGTAGGCAGGACATTTTTCGGTTGCGTCCCGGTTCCGCCCGCACTTCATGAACTCCCAGCAGGGTATCTTCGATGATTCTCCTTCACTCTGGTAGGGGAAATAGAGGCTGAAGACAGAGCCCTTCCCGGGTTCGCTCTCCGCCCTGATGAATCCCCCATGCTCTTCCATGATCTTCCTCGTGATTGAGAGCCCGAGACCGGTTCCGTGCCCTATCTCCTTCGTCGTGAAGAAGGGTTCGAATATGAGCGAGAGCTTGTCGCCGGGTATTCCGGGGCCGGTATCGGAGACCTTCACAAACACATAGACAACGTCATTCAACTCTTCCTTTCCAGCCGCTATCGTGAGGACCCCGCTGCGCATGGCATCGACGGCATTGGAGATGAGGTTGCTGAGGGCCTGAATGGCCTGGCTCTTGTCAATGAGGACCGGGGGCAGGTTCTCCTCTATTTCCACCCGCATCTCGATGGACTGCTCGTCGCACACATCCCGGTGGATCTTCACCGCCTCCCACACAATTTCCTCCGCGGCATGCCGCTCAAGATGGAAGCGCGCATGCCGCGAAAATGTGAGCACGTCACTCAGGATCTTCTCGAGCCTGTCCACCTCGGTTGCGATGGTCTGCGAGTACTCCTTCACCTTCGGCTCGGAAACGATTTTCTGCAGCCTGCGGGCGAACCCTCCGATAGATGTTAGGGGGTTCCTGATCTCATGGGCCACATCTGAGGTAAGTCTCCCGAGCGCAGCGAGCTTCTCAGCCTGGATCAGTTTGCCTTGTGATTTCTTGAGGTCCTCCGTTTTTTTTGCGATCTCCTCTTCGAGGGTCTGGGTCCAGTTTTCCATGCGCTCCCGCGCGGTACCAAGTTCCTTCGTCATTGTATTGAAGGCATCTGAAAGGAGCCCGATTTCATCTTCCGAATGAATGTCGAGCCTCTGGGTCAGGTTTCCGGCGGCAACGTCCTTGATGGCTCTTGAAAGGGTCGAAACCGGTTTCAGGATAAGCCTGCGGTGGATAAGGTAGAGGATAAGGGAGCTCACCGCCATGAAGATAATAGCATAGACCGTTGTTTCGACTTCCTGGGCCCGCACTGCATTATCGACAAAAGAGAGTGAAAACTCGGTTTCGAGAATCCCGAGGACCTTTCGTTCAGGAGGATGGGCATGGCACTGTGCCGTTGAGCAGGAGGGTTCGTTATAAATCGGGTCTACAAAGGTCAGCATGCGCCCTCTTCCGCTGTCAGCTGACGTTGTCCATTGCGTTGCCGGGCTGAGTGCCACAGAGGGCCGGGCGGCACCTGAGTGACAGCCGGCGCAGGCAGGATAGCTCATGTCTACCTGATTGCCGACGTCGTTCTCCTCTGAGGAGTAGGAAATTTTTCCCTGGGAGTCGAATATTCGTATTCTTCTGATGTTCTCTGCCGCCCCCAGACTCTCCAAGGCCTCTGTGATGGCTTCACGGTTGAAGGTGAGCATATCGAAGTGAACACTCTTTTTCACCAGTCCGGAATAGGAAGCCGTATAGGCGATGGCGCTGTTCATGAGATGTTTCTTCCCGGAATCGATCAAGGTGTACCAGGATATCCCGCCGCCGATGATGATGAGAAAACCGATAGCGAGAATGAGTTTCGCCGAAAGGGATTTGCCGATCTTGGGGGAAAGAACCATCGTGCTTTATTGTGATGTTTGGGAAGAGAAAATGCAAATGAGGGTCATGGTTTTTTATCGCAGGGGGGACTATCTTGTTCGAAGCGCTCAAGAATGCCATCAAACAATTTTTTCCACGTACCCCAGTCATGTCCCCCCTCGATGGTAAAGACCCGCTCCGGGGGGAGCGCCGTTGAAAGCAGGTCATGCGAATGCGAGAGCCGGTCGCTCTTCCCGTATCCAAGGTAAATGATCGGTGACCGGGTGTCGCTTCGCGCATAGTTCTGGATTCCCCGCCACAGCTTCCTTTGATAATCATCGTCACGGATATCACCCGGATACCACCTCCGGATGCCTCCCGCGGATTCAATCTCCTGTATGATCTCATCTTCACCCAGAAAGGGTCCGAGCAGGACCATTCCCGTTATGTCGCCGGGATTCTTGAATGCATGTATCAGTGACGCCAGACCACCTGCCGAAACTCCGACTAACCATAGATGCGCGTATCCCTCCTCTTTCGCCGGATCGACAATATCATCCTTCAATCGCATGAGAGCGGTCCCTTCCCGGTAGTAGCCGAAATGGAGATCTGCCGCAAGAATATCCGCAGGGAATGCTTTTTTTCTGACTGCTTCAATAAAATTTTTCCTGGCAAAATCCATGCCCCGGTCTCCCCTTCCCGGAAGGAAAACGAAAAGGCAGTGGCTCCGCGCAGGATCATTCTGCCGGTACCACAGTACCTCAACAGGCACCTTGGTAGGAGGGGTACAGCTTTGCAGAAGAAGGAACAGGAGAACGAGAGCATAGGTGGAGTGTCTCATGAAACTCATTCTGCCGCCCTCCGATATACCTGGGGATAACGCAAAACTGAGACCATTATATGCCAAAATCGAACAGGTCGCAACATCTGGTTTTCGAAATTCTTTTTGTTCAAACCTTTCCAGATATCGCCCGTATTTTCTAAGATACAATATATTCCTTAACAGAGAGAGCACAGGATGTCGTTCAAAGGCTGGGATCAGGTCGTAATCAGAACAAAACATGGCGACGTCGCAGGGATCGCTCCGGTGATCATCTCCGCGAGCAGGGCGACCGATATCCCCGCGCTGTATCCGGAGTGGTTCATGCACCGCCTGAGGTCTGGCTATGTGAAGTGGATCAACCGGTTCAGCGGCAGGCCGACCTACGTGTCCTTTGAAAAAACACGGGCGATCGTCTTCTGGACAAAGAACGCTTCGCCCATCATGGAGCACCTGCCTGAGATAGAGGGAAAGAAGATCAATTACTACTTCACCTTCACCCTCAATGATTATGAGAGGGAAGGACTCGAACCGAATCTTCTTCCTCTGGCATCGAGAACCGCCATCTTCAAGAGGCTCTCGGACAGGATCGGCAGGCATCGGGTCGTTTGGAGGGTTGATCCGTTGATCCTGAGCAGGACCCTTACCCCTGAGAGGATCCTCAGCAAGATCTACGGGGTGGGCAGGGAGATACACGATCACACGGAAAAGCTTGTCATCAGTTTCATCGATATCAGGAGATATAAAAAGGTAATCCAGAACCTGGCTGCCGCAGGGCTGCAAGACGTGAGGGAATTCACTCAGGACAGCATGATCGAGATCGCCCGGGGATTGCAGGAGATGGGCAGGCAATGGAACCTCGCAATCGCCACCTGTGCGGAGACAATTGATCTTTCGCCGTTCGGCATCGGGCATAACAAGTGCATCGACGACGGGATCATGAGGCGGGCTTTTGGAGGCGACGCTGCCCTGCTGGATTTTCTCGGACCTGCGCCGGAAACGCCGAAAGACCCTGGCCAACGTCCTGCCTGCGGGTGCATACCGAGCAAGGACATCGGTCAATATAATACCTGCAAGCACCTCTGCGCCTACTGCTATGCGAACTCCTCTCCAAAAGCCGTGCGGGAAAACTTCCAAAGACACAAAAGCTGCCCTGAGTTCTCTGAAGCGATTCTCTCTGATTGAAAAATCCCCCCTTTTCTCATCATTAGGCTTTTTGTTGTCATTCCCGCGCATGCGGGAATCCACCCCAACTCGGAGCGGGTATGGCGAAAAAATTTATTGCATCGATACCATAATATGAACTCTCAATAACGGTAGGGGACGCAGAGTGCAATGCATTCATCATGAGAGCAGGCCTATAGGAAATCAGATTCTCCATCGATTTCAATTGAATGCCCTGTTTCTCAGATAATAGTTTTGATTCCTTACATTCCCATGCCCGATGGCATGAAATTCTTGAGTCATACCAGTTCATGAGGTACTGAGTATGTATAATCCTGCGAATATACCTATGGTGTAACCGAAATTTCTCAGCCGGACCGCCTTGCATTCAATTCGCTTTTCAATTACAATGCATCCATGACAGAAAATTATCGTGAGAAACCCGGCAGGCGTCCAGGGAGAGGCTGGTACGTTTTTTCTCTCATTCTCTTCTTGGCCGGGGTCTCTGGCGCTGCCGCGATCTTCTTCACCGGGCTGTTCTCCTCGCTCTCGGGCATGTCGGGCGGGACCCAGTTCATGGTCCCCGGCTCCGTCATGGTCACCATAGAAGAACCCGGGAAATATATCCTCTGGGATGAAATAGCCACGATGTATCAGGGCGAGCGGCTCATGAGCAGCGAGGAACTTCCCCCGGGTGTGGGCATCAGCGTCATTGAGACGCAATCGGGCCGTTCCCTTCCTGTTCTCCCAACCGCCCAGAGCACGGAGACCGTCGGATTCATCAAGCGGAAAGCGATCAACTCAATAACCTTCGACAAGCCGGGTATCTATACTATTGACGTGTCAGGAGATTTTGAGGAACGGGTCTTCTTTCTCCGCCGCTCCCTCATGGCCGGCTTTTTTACGGGCCTCATCGCTGTGGCCGTCCTCGGCTTCATCGGTCTTCTCGTGGCACCTGCCATAGCGGTCACCGTGTTCATCATACGGTCAAGCTCTTCCAAGCCGGAAGAACGACAGCCTGTCCTGCCAGGCACTGAGCCAACGACGGTGCGCATGCCGAAGCCCGGTATGGACGAGCAGCAGGAAAAGAACTGGGCAATGTTCTGTCACCTTGGAACGCTCCTCGGCTACATCATTCCTTTCGCCAATCTCATTGTCCCCCTCGTGATCTGGCAGACGAAGAAGAACGATTCGCCCTTCATCGCCCTGCACGGCAAGGAGGCCCTGAACTTTC
>JBLNHB010000149.1:0-2823 GCA_050268805.1 bacterium
ACACGTCCGCTTGACCGAAGTCATATCTTTGATACACTGAGAATATATACACTGAGCCGCTGCACCACGGCACTTCCATTCTCAAATAAGGAGGCATTAATGACAAAAGCAATTCCGGAAGGATTTCACAGCGTCACACCAATGTTAATGTTCAAGGATGCACGTAAGGCCATAGAATTCTATAAACGGGCCTTTGGAGCCACGGAGCGGTTCGCCATGCCGAGGCCCGACGGCCAAGGGGTGATGCACGCCGAACTCCTGATTGGCGACTCGATCGTCATGATGGGAGAGGAAAATCCGAACGAGCCCTGTAAAAGCGCGGAAACAATGGGCGGCTCCTCCGTCAGTTTCTACATTTACCTCGAAAATGTGGACGCAGCTTTCCGGAGAGCCCTGGAAGCAGGCGCCGAGACCCGGATGCCTGTCCAGGACATGTTCTGGGGGGACCGGGTCGGCACCGTGCAGGACCCCTTCGGGTACAGTTGGAGTCTCGCCACGCATACAAAGGACCTGACCCCGCAGGAGCTCCAGGAGGGCGCAAAGGCTGCGTTCGCCCGGATGGTAAAGAAACAGGAGAAGTAGCATATGAGAAAACTTGTTGTTTTGTCGTTCATAACCCTTGACGGCGTGATGCAGGCTCCCGGCGGGCCTGAAGAAGATCCCACCGGTGGGTTCAATCACGGCGGGTGGGTTGGCGGCCAGTTTGATGACTTCCTTGGCAACGTGATGGTGGGGCAGATGAGTAAACCCTTTGATTTATTGCTTGGCAGAAAGACGTATGAGATATTCGCGGCGCACTGGCCGTACGTGCAGACCAATGACGATCCCATTGCAGCCGGGATCAATAAAGCCAAAAAATATGTGGCTTCGAAAACGCTGAAAAAGCTTGCCTGGAGCAATTCCGAACTCATCAAGGGAGATGTTGCGAAGGAAGTTAAAAAACTCAAGGAGCAGGACGGTCCGGAAATACAGGTTCATGGCAGCGGCAATCTCATTCAAACACTACTAAGGCACGATCTGGTTGACGAGCTTTGGCTGAAAACATTCCCCATAACTCTCGGCAGGGGCAAGCGTCTGTTTGCCGAAGGCACCATTCCCGTCGGCTTCAAATTGTTTGAAAGTCGGATTGCACCAAGCGGCGTTATCGTTGCGTCGTATGCGCGCGCCGGAGAAATCAAGACAGGATCCTTCGCGCTTAAGGTCCCCACTGAGGCCGAACTTGCTCGCCGCGCACGGCTTACAGAAGAGAAATAATATGAGAAAAATAATCGTATCAAATTATGTTTCGCTTGACGGCTTTATTGCAGGACCGGAGGGAGAGATAGACTGGTTTGTATGGGATGAGGAAATGGCAAAATATTCGAGAGATCTGCTGTATTCGATAGATACTCTGTTATTTGGACGGGTGACGTATGAACTCATGGCAGGTTATTGGCCGACAGCGAGTCCGCCCTCGGAAGAACAGGTCATCATCGACGCGATGAATAATCTGCCCAAAATTGTTTTTTCAAGGACTCTGGCTCGTGCCGACTGGACAAATACAACATTGGTCAAGGAGATCAATAAAGAGGAAATCCTGAAAATGAAACAACAGCCGGGCATGGACATGGTGATCTTCGGCAGCGGCAGCATTGTATCAGCTTTTTCGCAGCTCGCCTTAATCGATGAATATCGGATTATCGTCAATCCTGTTGTCTTGGGCAGAGGGAAGCCGTTTTTTAAAGATATCAGGGAAAGGATTAACCTGAAACTGTTAAAGACAAAGACGTTCAGTTCAAACGGAAACGTTGTTCTATATTACGGACAAGCAGGCTGATCCGTGGAACAGACTTTCTTTAAGCGAATTGAGTTCATATGAACGAGAAATTGGTCAGGGAAAGACGCCGCTGTCCGTGGGTCGATTTGAGCAAACCGGAATATGTTGAATATCACGATAAGGAATGGGGTGTCCCGGTATTTGACGACAGGACCATCTTCGAATTCCTGACCTTGGAAGCGGCCCAGGCCGGTCTGAGCTGGTACACGGTTTTACGCAAGAGGGACCATTATCGTCGGGTTTACAGAAAGTTTGACCCTGAAAAGGTGGCAAGGTTCAGAGCATCAGACATTGAGCGTCTGCTCCAGGACCCCGGAATAATCAGAAATCGCCTGAAGATCGAGGCGTCGGTAAACAATGCCGTCAGGTTTCTTGAAGTTCAGGAGGAGTACGGCAGTTTTTCGGACTATATATGGGGTTTTGTGAACAACAAGCCAAAGATACATACCATAAAAAAGCTGGCTGATTACGCGTCAACCAGCAAAGAGTCTGATGCATTAAGCCGCGATCTGAAAAAAAGAGGTTTCAAATTTCTGGGGTCCACAATATGTTATGCACATATGCAGGCAACAGGATTGGTGAACGATCATTCAATCGACTGCTTCAGGAGAGATGAAATAATCAGGGGCTGCACTTCATAAGCATGCCGATCGCCTTGGCAAGGTACATCAGTCGTGATTGAATTTACAAAGTAAGGAACGTGACACATCTCATGCATGAGAATCTTATGAACGAGTCCCTCGAGACCGCAGTGACTGCCGCCAGGCTTGCGGGCGACATCATCCTCAAGAATCTCGGCAATCTCTCTGCTTCTGACGTGCAGACGAAGCAGGCATTCGATTTTGTGACAAAGGTCGACCAATGGTCAGAATCGGTGATAATCAAGACGATACAGGAGAAATTCCCTTCTCATTCGTTTCTTGCAGAGGAGACGCTCAAGCAGGCAGAGGCCGGCGCCTACCGCTGGATCATTGATCCTCTGGACGGAACGACCAACTACATCCACG
>JBLNHB010000150.1:0-9435 GCA_050268805.1 bacterium
CGAGGACGCCCTCATCAAGATCCTTACGCAGCCGAAGAACTCCATTGTCAAGCAGTACCAGAAGCTCCTCTCGTTTGACAATGTGCGGCTGCACTTTTCAGAGGGCGCGCTCCGTGCGATCGCCAGAAAAGCGATCGAGCGGAAAACAGGGGCGCGCGGACTCCGCGCTATCCTTGAAGAAGTAATGCTCGATGTGATGTACGAAATCCCTTCGCAGAAGGGCGTCAAGGAATGCATCGTGAGCGAGGAGACGATTCTGAAGCACGAGACGCCGCTCCTTGTGTATGAGACGAGGGCGGAATCCGCGTGATGCCTGCGTGAGGGTTACCTGCCCGAGGAGAGGGAGCTTTCGAGGGCCTTCCGGATGCGTTCCTTCATCAGCGGATCATCGATCCCCGATGTAATTTCATCGATGAATTCTCTGTCTTCGGGGGAGATCGGTTTCATTTCCTTCCGGGGAGGCTTCTGAGGGGCGCGCTTTCTCACCGTTCCGAGTTTCATCCGCACACTGTTAAAACCGAAGGGTTTGAGCTTTTCCTGGATGGTCTGCTGGAAGTACCGCAGCTCATGGAGCCATTCAGGAGAGTCGACGTGGATCACGAGCTGGCCCTGGTGGTGTGAAAAAGGAGTGGTATGGCTCGCTATCGGTTCTCCGACGAGAGTATGCCATTGTGTCCGGACTGTTCCGAGCGTTGCTTCCCGCTCCAGACCGAGGTCTTTCAAGATCCCGGCAAGCGTTGTCGAAACACTCTCCATGGACCGGCATCAGACGACTTTGGAAACTTTGCCTGCCTTGAAGCACCTCGTGCAGACATGCACACTCTGAATGGAGCCTTTATCGGATATCTTCATCCGCTGGAGATTGGGCTTGCTCCACCGCTTTGTTTTGTTGTGAGCGTGGCTCACATTGTTGCCTCTCACTTTGCCTTTGCCGCAGACGTAGCACACTGCCATAACGATATCCCCTTTCAGACATGAATTTCATTGCATGGAAAAAACGTATTATGATACCATTTCTATGGAGAAGAGACAAGACCCTATTCCTGTTCGGCTACGGACATAGCACTCTGGATTTTTGGAGAGAACTTCTCCTGGGTCCGGATGCGGAAGCATCCGGAGAATCCGGCAGCTGTGGTATAATAGTTTTTGTTTTCCGTCTCAAGAAGAGATTGAATCGGCTTTGAACTGGAGGTTTTTTCTGAATGTCAAAAAAGATGAGAGTGCATGAGCTCGCAAAGGAGTTGAACAAAACGAGCAAGGATATCCTCGATGCCCTTGCGGCGAAGGGCATTCACGATAAGAAGGCAGTATCGACTCTGTCTGATGATGAAGTTGAGAAAGTCCGGAGCGCGTTCAAGGCCAAGAAGAGCGCGGTATCCCAGAAGGCACCGGCTGCCGCCGAAAAGCCGGTGAAAAAGGCCGGGAAGAGACCGGCCAAGAAGGCTCCCGAAGCACCTCCTGATAAGGTCGCTCCGAAGAAGGAGCTCAAGCCCAAGGCCGAAAAGAAGCTCAAAATTCCGCCGCCGGAAAAAGCAGAGGTTGTGGTCCCGGTGATTCCCCCGGAGGAAGAAGAGGACATAACGGTCCCTGACCGGTTCAAGAAGGAAATCGAGACAGAAAAAGTAGAGAAGATCAAAGTAAAGCCCGCCATGCAGAGGGCCTTCGACACGATCAGGAAGGTCGAGCCCAGGAAATGGCACGACTATAAAGCGGTCAAGAAGGGGGGAAAACAGAGACACCTGCCCCAGGTCGACAAGAAACCTGCTATCCCGACCGTGACTGCGCCGCGGAAGAAGTCGATCAAGCTGCAGGAAGGCACATCTGTCAAGGAATTTGCCGAGCTCATCGGTCAGAAGATTCCCGAGCTCATCAAGAAGTTCATGGAACTCGGGATCATGACGACCATCAACCAGCCCGTCGATCTCGATGCCGCAATGCTCGTTGCCGACTCGTTCGGGGTCAAAATAGAAGCAGCACCTCCTGAGGCAGGTGACGAAATCGTTGAGGAGACGGTGAAGACAGAGAACCTCGTCCCGCGTCCGCCCGTCATCACCATCATGGGGCACGTCGATCACGGGAAGACGTCTCTCCTGGATGCTATACGGAAGACGAAGGTCACCGAGACGGAAGCAGGCGGAATCACGCAGCACATCGGCGCCTATATGGTCAATCTGAAGGGCAGGAGCATTGTTTTTCTCGATACGCCCGGTCATGAGGCGTTTACCGCGATGAGGGCGCGCGGCTCCAAAGTCACGGATATTGTCGTGCTCGTTGTCGCTGCCGACGACGGTGTCATGCCCCAGACCATTGAGGCCATTGATCATGCGAAAGCGGCCGGGGTTCCCATCGTGGTCGCCGTGAACAAGATTGACAAGCCGGAGGCGAATGTCCAGAAAATCAAAACAGGACTTGCCGATCACGGCATCATCTCCGAAGAGTGGGGAGGACAGGATATTTTCAGCGAGGTATCGGCAAAAAAGAACATCGGCATCGAAGAACTCCTCGAGATGATTCTTCTCCAGTCGGATGTTCTTGAGTTGAAAGCAGACCCCACCCGTCCCGCGCGGGGCACGATCATTGAAGCGAAGCTCGACCGGGGAAGGGGCCCGGTGGCAACCATTATTGTTCAGTCGGGGACCCTGAAGATCGGCGACGCATTCGTAGCAGGAAGCTCCTTCGGGAAGGTGCGGGCGCTGATCGACGACGTGGGAAAGCGGATACAGGAAGCAGGCCCCTCAGTTCCAGTTGAGGTGATCGGTTTCAATGAGGTACCCCAGGCAGGCGATGTGCTCACGGTCATTGAAGATGAGAAAAAGGCGCGGCAGATAGCCCTGAGCCGGCAGCAGAAAGAGCGGCTTGCCCAGATCGCCCGGGAGAGAAAACTGAAGCTCGATGAGGTCTACCATAAGATCAAGGAAGGCGGTATCAAGGAGCTCAATATCATCATCAAGGCGGACGTCCAGGGATCTGCAGAGGCGATCAAGTCGGCGCTCGAGAGCATTGCCCACGCGGAGGTCAAGGTGAAGGTAATCCATGTTTCGGTCGGCGGGATCAATGAATCCGACGTTATGCTCGCTGCGGCTTCCAATGCGATTGTCATCGGCTTCAACGTCCGGCCTGAGATGAAAGCGGCCCAGACTGCCGAGCGGGAAGGGGTCGACATCCGCCTGTATAATATCATCTACGATGCGATCGAGGATGTGAAAAAGGCGCTCGAAGGACTCCTCGAGCCGACCCTAAAAGAAAAGATCCTCGGCCGCGCCGAAGTCCGAACTACCTTCACGATTTCGAAAGTCGGTACCGTGGCAGGATGTTATGTGATCGACGGTGTCATTCAGCGGAGCAGTGACGGAATCCGGGTGGTGCGTGACAATATTGTTGTCTATGACGGCAGGATTTCGACTCTCAAGCGGTTCAAGGATGACGTCAAGGAAGTTCAGACAGGGTATGAGTGCGGTATTCTCATAGAGAATTTCAACGATATCAAGGTCGGCGACATCCTCGAGAACTACATCATAGAAAAGATCGCCGCCAAGATCTGAGCCACCCAGGCTGTTGCGGCTCCTGAGCAGCGCCATGATCGTCGGATTATTGAAAGTCGAGATATTCATACCCGAATCCGGTTCTCTGAAATCCAAACGGTTTGTCGTCAAGTCTCTCAAAGAACGGATCAAGGGCAGGTTTAACGTGTCTGTGGCCGAGGAAGCGAATAACCTCTGGCAGAGAACGGTCATCGGGGTTGCGGGTGTTTCGGATACGGAGAGCCATGTCCGCGAGATCATGCAGAAAGTGAAGGACATGATTTTCAGCGAGACCGATATCGAGGTGCTCAATCATTCGACGGAGATATTCTGATGCATCCCTACAAGCGTTCAACACGGGTGAATGATCTCCTGCGGGAGGAGATCGCCCTCATACTCATGAGGAGGATAAAAGACCCTCGGATCGGTTTTGTGACGGTGACCGCTGTCGAGGTGACGGACGACCTGAAAATCGCCCGGGTCTACCTGAGCGTTCTCCAGAAGAAGGACCGGGAAGAGACGATCTCGATCCTGAACGCAGCAAAGGGGTTCGTCCGGTCCGAGCTCTCGAAGAGGATCAAGATGAAGTCAATCCCGCAGCTTGAGTTTTATTACGACGGGTCGCTTGAATACGGCGACCGGATCGATACGCTGCTGAAGCAGATCAAGGAGGAGCATTGAACGTCCCTCCCGAGATGGTCCATTTCCTCAGGACGTCGGATGATTTCTTCATCGCCACGCACATTGACCCCGAAGGAGATGCGCTGGGGTCATCCCTGGCACTCTCTCTCGCCCTTGGAGCGATGGGGAAACGCAGCCGAGTGTTCAACCGTGATGCCGTCCCGGTGATATACCGATACCTGCCGAGTTCCGAATCGGTGACCGACCAGGCGCCTGCGTATGTTGACCGGCTCCTGCTCCTGGACTGCAATTCACTCAAGAGAGCAGCTCTCGAGAAAACCGAAATCGGGGTTGCCGCAGTCATCGATCACCATAGCACCGGCAATGACTATGGAGATATCCGGTGGATCGTCCCTGATGCTCCTGCCACGGGGCTGATGGTCTATACCCTGATCAAAGAACTCGGTGTTCCGATAAGCCGGGATATGGCGGTCAATCTCTACACGGCAATTGGTATTGATACCGGTATCTTCCGTTTTTCCAACACCACTGCCGAATGCCTCTTTGCAGCTGCAGAGCTGGTGACACTCGGTGCCGTACCGTCCTACATCGCCGACAGGCTCTACAACAATTACTCCAAAGGACGGTTTCTCCTCCTGAAGAAAGTCATTGAGACGCTTGAGCTGCACGGTACCATCGCGATCTCCGCGATCACCGAAGCCATGTTCCGTGAATCGGGAACCTCTGCCGAGGATACGGAGAACTTTGTCAATTTTGCCCTGCAGATGGATGAGATTCAGGTAGCTGCCCTTATCCGGCAGGTTGATCAGGTTGACGCTCTCACCTGGAAGGTAAGCCTCCGTTCAAAAGAAGGCGCCGATGTGTCACAGGTGGCCGTGCATTTCGGCGGTGGCGGACACCGGAACGCTTCGGGCTGTACCATCAAAGGAGAGCTCGCCGATATCAAGAAGAAGATCCTGGACAAACTGAGTCAGATCATTTCCTGATGTATGGATGGCGTCATAAATCTCTATAAGCCGACCGGCATTTCTTCTCACCAGGCAATCACCGAAGTCAAAAAAATTCTCAAGGTCAAGAAAGCGGGGCATGCCGGGACACTCGATCCCCTTGCGGAAGGGGTCCTTCTTGTCTGCATCGGAGAGGCGACAAAAATATCGAGGTTCCTGACTGCATATGACAAGGAATATCTCGCGACACTGAAGCTCGGAGAAAAAACAGATACCTTCGACGCAGAGGGCAGGATTCTCGAGACAAGAGATATTTCAGCAGTGGGGATACATGACCTTGAAGAGGCGATGTCCCGGTTTCAGGGTGAGATACGGCAGGTCCCGCCAATGTACTCAGCGATAAAATCGAACGGCATTCCTCTCTACCGGCTTGCCAGAAAAGGGCATACTATCGAGAGAGATTCAAGAAATATCGCCATTTATACGATAGAAATAGTGGAGTTCGAAAAGCCTATGGCAACGATACGAATACAGTGTTCAAAAGGTACCTATGTGAGATCACTTGTGAATGATATTGGCGAATATATGAATACAGGTGCTCATCTGGTAAAACTTATCAGGACAAAAGTTGATAATTTTGATGTAAAAGATTCTGCAAGTCTGAAATCAGAAAATATTAAGGAAAAATTTATTACGATTGATGATGCTCTTTGCAATATGGATGAGATATCATTGAAAAAAGATGCATATATGAAAGCAAAGAACGGCGTGCCCATCTTCTTGTCCGACGAAAACATTCTGAAATTTGAAAGAACTGTAATGCCTTATCAATCAGGCTTTTACAGGCTTAAGGACCATAGGGGAATGCTCTTTGCTATCGCACGCATAGAAAAGGATTTTATAAGAATTGAGAGAATGCTCTTAACAAAACTTAAAGAAGTATTTTAGGTTTATCTGTGAATGTAATGAAAATATTGAAAAAAATACTTGACAACATAAAAGGATTCTGGTATAGATAGACTATGCGATTAGGATCTAAAACACCAGTAGGATTGGATATCGGGTCAAGTTTTATCAAGGCAGTCCAGCTCAAAGAGGCAAAGGCCGGTTACGAACTCGCCCTTTTTGATTTCATCCCCATCGCTCCTGAACTGATTGTGGACGGGGCGGTAATCGACTCTCTCAGGCTTGTTGAATACATGAAAGAACTCAAGGCCAAGGCGAAGATCAAGGCGAAAGACTGCGTTATCAGCATGTCAGGCCATTCGTCAGTTATCATCAAGAGGATAATGCTGCCCGAGATGAGCGAGGAAGAGCTTGCCGAATCCATACGCTTCGAGGCGGAGCAGTATGTGCCGTTTGACATTGATGATGTGAATATCGATTTTCAGATTCTCGGACCCAAGGAAGTGCCGGGCCAGATGGATGTGCTTCTCGTGGCGGTCAAGAAAGACATCGTCAGCGAATTTGTGAATGTCGTGAAGGACGCCGGCTTCAATCCCATTGTGGTCGATGTCGATGCCTTTGCCCTCGAAAATATGTATGAAGTGAATTACGAAATCCAGCAGAATGCGAATGTCGCGCTCGTGAATATCGGTGCCAGCACCATTTCCATGAATATTCTGAAGGGCGGTATATCCGCCTTTACCCGCGACAGTGCCGTGGGCGGGAATCTGATTACCGAGGCCCTTCAGAAGGAATTCAACGTGCCTTATGATATCGCCGAGAAGGTCAAGTTCGGTGAGACAGTCGAAAATATTTCCCGGGAAGAAGCCCAGTCGGTGATTTATGCGGCTGCTGAGGACATTTTTTCCGAGATATCGAGATCCATCGAATATTTTAGGAGCACGGCATTGCAGGAGGACATCAAAGAGGTGCTTCTGAGCGGCGGGACAGCGCTCGTCAAGAATTTTGATGAAATGCTTGCCCAGCGGGTGAATGCCAACGTGACCCTCGTGCAGCCGTTCCGGAATATCAGGATTCCTGATAAGATGGATACCGCCTATATCGAGCGCATGGCCCCCATGGCTGCAGTCGCCGTGGGCCTTGCATTGAGGAGACAGGGCGACCGATGATCAGAATCAACCTGCTGCAAATCAAGAGGAAAAAGAAGGCTAAGCCCCTTCCTTCCTTTATCATCCTCGGGGTTTTTCTCTCCCTGGCTACCATCGTGGCAGTGGCATTCATCTTCATTGGATTGACCAACCAGGTCCGGAAACTGGAAACTCTCAAGCAGGCGAACGCGGCAAAAATAGAGGACCTGAAAAAGAAGATAAAGGAAGTCGACGATTATGAGTCAAGAATCAAGACATTCCAGGAGCGGAAGGCAGTCATCGAGTCCCTTCGGAAAAATCAGGACGTGCCGGTCCATCTCCTGAATGAAATCGGCGTAACTCTTGCCGAGGGCGTATGGCTCACCGAAATGAGCATCACGGCAACAGCCATCAATCTGAAAGGGTATGCATTTACAAATTCAAATGTTGTTGAATTCGTCAATAATCTCAAGCGGTCGCGCCTCTTCAACGAGGTATACCTTGAGGAAAGCAAGGAAACCAGCATCGAGAAGGTCGATGTATACGAGTTTCGATTGAAATTCAATTTTAACCCGGTGCAGAATGGCTAAGAAAATTGACCTGAAACTCCAGAACCTGCCGACCCCTGTAAAGTTCGGCGTCATTGCCGGCATTATTGCGGCAATCGTGGCAGTTTCCTTCTTTCTGCTCTTGAAGCCGAAGATGGCGACCATTAAGAAGATCAAGGCGGAGATTGTTCTCCAGGAGAAGGAAATCGCGAAGAACGAGGCAAAGGTTGCCAAGCTCGATGAGTTGAAGAAGAAATATGCTGAGCTCGAATACAGTCTGAAGCTGCTCTCGGCTCAGCTCCCCGAGGAGAAGGAGGTTTCCAACCTCCTCAAGCAGGTTTCTGACTATGCCACGAGATCCGGGCTCACCATTACCCTCTGGAAACCGAGTGCGAAGAGGGTACACCCGTCAGGGATCGTGTATGAAATTCCTGTGGATGTGAAGATGATAGGGGCCTACCACAGCCTCGGGGGATTCTTCAGCATCGTCTCCGGCATGAACAGGATAATAAACATGAGCGGTCTGTCGGTGAAAAAAGTCTCATCGAAAGACGAACTCGGCAAACTCGATATATCTTTCGTAGCACAGACATTCTCGGCGATTCCCGAAGAGGAAATGAAGGCTGCAGCGGCGGCCGCTGCTGACACGAAAGGCGGTCAGAAAAAGTGAAAACAAAGGGTACCATTTGTCTCGGCGCCATGTTCGTGCTCTTTGTTTTCATGGCCAGTGTGGTAAGCAACACTGCTCTGGCTGCCGATGCGGTCAATCCCGGCCAGGTGCCTCAGCCCCAGGCACCGCAGCAGACAGCAGGCGCTCCTGCCGGAGGCCCGGGTGAAGCACCGGATCTTTCCATTGCAAAGGTACAGGCGGTCCCCTATACCGCGGGGAGCAGAAGGGATCCCTTTGTATCCATTATTTCCTATGAAAAAGAAAAATCAGCGCTCAAGAAGAAGAGCAAGAACCCCCTTGAGAATTTCGATGTATCGGACTTCAAACTCCTCGGCGTCATCTTCGATGGGAGACAGTACTATGCCTCGGTCGTACTCCCTGACCAGAAATCCTATACCATCCTCAAGGGGATGAAAGTCGGCCTCTATGGCGGCCGGATTGAAGACATCAATCAAGAGTCATTGACGGTAAAAGAATTCGTGACGGATTTCATGGGAAACCTCAAGCCGAAATACACTGAAATAAAACTCCGGAAAAAGGAGGAGCAATGAATAAACACCTTTCCAGATTTCTCGGTGCCCTTGGAGGCATCCTCTTCATTTCTGCCTGCGCGACGACCGGGCCGATGGAGACACAGCCTGACGTCTCGGCTCCGGTCATCCAATCCATAGACGTAACGGATGACCAGATAGCGGTCCAGTTCAATACACATTTTGATTATACAATCTATAAACCTGGGGATCCCTTCACCGTGGTTGTCCAGTTTCCCGGTGCGGATCCCGGACAGTTCAGGGAAAAGATCTCTTCGGTAAGCAGGGGAGTAACCGAGATCACTCCTGTGGTGGTCACCGAACCTTCGCTGACCACGAAACTGGAGATACTCCTTCAAAACCCCGGAAATTTGATCCCTGAAGTTACGGACAACACCCTCGTGCTGAGAGTAGAAGAAGAACAGGCTCCTCCATCTGCCGAGGCGGGGCTCCCGTCCCCCGAGGAGGGAACTCCGGCCACCGCGGAGCTGGCTCCGCCGGTCCAGGAAGAGGTCAAGGAAGAAGCAATGCCTCAGGTTGAACA
>JBLNHB010000151.1:0-6940 GCA_050268805.1 bacterium
ATACCCGAGCGCTGTCCCGAGCACCGCACCCGTCACTATGCTCACCGCCCCCGTGCAGAAGATGCCCACCACCGACCCAATCACCAGCAGCGACCTCACGATGATTCCCGGCTCCACCGGCCCCCCGGCAAGATGCGACAGCATCAGAAGCGTCGCATAACTGCCGAAGTAAAACCCCGGTACCAGCCCTCCGACCAGAAACCCCAGCCCGCCCAGAATCGCTCCGATCTTCCTTCCTACTCTCATGCTCTCTTGTCTGTCCTTTGTCATGACACCTTCCTCCTTATTGGTTGTATTGTATGACTGCTTATGCCTCTGCTGCCTTTGCTTCTTTCCTGCCGAGGGCATCAACCACCGTTCCCAGGAGCCATCCGATAGTGCTGGTTACGGTTACCGCGATGAGCCCTGCCGCCAATACCCCGGTGAGCATCGATGCCGCTACGATCACCCGCGCCACCACCCCAGCCTCAACAGGGGTCCCCAGGAGCGCTCCTGCCAGGCTCAGCCCCATCACTCCACCGATGAAGGTCCCCGGCATGATCCCGAATATCGCAAACAGTACCAATCCTGCTCCTGCTCCCAGGTAGGCCATCTTATTTGCTATTCTTGCTTTCATTGTCCTTTCCTCCTTTGTGCGTTCTTGCCTATAGATGAGCACATTCAATGCCAGTTGGTAACTGATTGTTTTGTCACTCTTTGTTATCAGCTCCCCCTTTGCAATCCTGCAAATCCCTTCGCAGGGATGCGGATACAGGAGAGAGGGAAGAGCGACGATACAACGGGAAAGAAAACATAACCCGGTTACCAAATCCGCCAGAGGGCTTAGTAAACGCGGCGAGTCCTTTTCAGATGCCGTATTCTCATATGCCCTCCGAGGAGCGCACAGGGAATGATGAACAGAAGCGAAAGGAGGTCATACCAGGAAAGAGTTGAGACGGGGATTATTATAATAAAGACCACTCCGATAATCGCTGAGGCGATGCCCATGGCGAGGGCATGCCTGAGTTCCCGCTCACTTGCAATGAGAGCCGTGATGTATCCTCCGAGCGAAGTAAAGAAAAGACCGTTGAAGAGATTCAATATGAGGAATACCGGTGAGCCGGCAAGATGCTCTTCTATCTTCTCAGGAGCGATCCCCCGGGAAACAAGCGGGAAGGCCGCGATGATCGCAAAGATGAGAGCGAATATGAATGTTCCGACGACATCAAAGACGATGCCGATGATGATCGCTTTTATATGAATCCGGTCTTTATCACTCACGAGGGTGTTCCTTTCAATGAGCTGTACGCGCGGGGCTAACGGCCGGTTCGGATTTCGATACTGCTGAGTACGCGGTTTTCGTTGAACAGGAGTTTCATCCTCCCTGAACCCGTATGGTCCTGGTCAGGACATGTCCTGATGAAGGAAACGAGTCGCTTTGACTGATCGGCTGTGGTCTTCTCCATGCCGAGTAGGTCCGCCGTCTCATCATAGGTCATGCCTGTCTTGATGCCTTTGGGTGTCATGGTACTCGGTGATGTCGTGAAGAGGCGGCTCACCCGGTCCCGTGCGATATCGATATTCAAATCAGGATAATGGTATGTGGTGAGAATAAATGTGCCGTCGGCATCTTCCTGTGTCTCTTTAAGGACCTTCCGGGGCTTGCCGAGACGTTGCTTAATTTTTTTCTCGGAGTCACCAAGCATAATTCCTGAAAGGGAAAGTTCAGAGGAGGGCAGACAGATGCTGTCCTGTGCATCGGCAAATCGCACAATCCCGGGTGAAAAAAGCGGCGTGACAGCAAGCAATAAAGAGAAAACAATGAGCTTCATGGATTCCATTCCCTTCCTCATTAGTTTCTGATGGACACAGTCACCATACCATACCATGGTAAGCCGGTCGAGGGAGGTCGGGAAAGGTTTTGCGAAACTCATGAGCTCAGAAACCGTTGATCGCATCGATCAAACTTCTGAGGAGCCCGAAATCCTTCCTGTTGAAATCGATGACGAGCCTCGGAAGACCGACAATATGCGGCTCATCCGCCTCCTGCGGCAAGGAGTCTGAGAGGGAGATGGTTCCGCCCGGGGTGAGGATCTCAGCGAACCTCCTGGTCAGTTCTGCAACTGCTTTATCAGGGAGAGGGGAGTGCAGTCTGATGATCAGTTTTTCACCGACATACCGGAGGCTGTGGTACCGGGAGTAGAAGTGCTTGATTTGTTGAACCGCCATGTCGATGGAATCGACTCGCTCAAAAATCCTGAAGTCATTCCGGCTGATGTATCCCTGGCGCAGGAGTTCGCCTTCAAAGAAGCCGAGCCATTTCGACCAGTAACTTCCACCCGGCTCATCGATCAGCACAAGAGGCATGGGACTGTGTTTCCCGGTCTGCACCAGGGTAAGGGTCTCCATGGCTTCATCGAGGGTTCCGAATCCGCCGGGAAAGAGTGCTATGGCATCAGCTTCCTTGACAAAGGCGACTTTCCGGTTGAAGAAATATTTGTACGTAATGAGCCGTGGATTATCCAGCAGCACCGGGTTCGGCTTCTGCTCAAAGGGGAGGAGGATGTTGACACCGAAGGAGTGCTCCGGACCTGCACCCTCATTGACCGCTTGCATGATGCCCGGTCCGCCGCCGGTGATGACCATGTAGCCTTCTTCAGCCAGGCGTTTTCCGAAACCGCGGGCTATCTGATAGACCGGTTCCTCGGGACTGGTCCTCGCCGAGCCAAAAACAGTCACTTTCCGCACATTCTGGTAAGGTCCGAAGATCTTTGCGGTAAACCGCATCTCCTTGAGTGTCGTGTTCATGAGCCTGAGGTCAGCCCTGCTGTACCCTTCGCTGCCGGCTTTGAGCGCAGCGATGATCATCTCGCGCACGATATCGGGGTAGGTGATGCTGTCCACGAGACTCATGAGCTGATCAATAACATCATCAACAGGACCGTTTGTCCGGGTAAAGTGCAATTTCATAGCATGCTATTGTATTGGTACTGGATGGATAACTGCAAGCTCTCTCTTCATTTCCCCCTGCTGTTTGATTCTTTCACGCATCCGGAGAATCAGAGCCGGCAGATTCGGGATGTCTCGGCGTATGATCGATCTGTTCGATGATCGGTATTTCCTCAGCGCCGGTGACCCCGAGTTCCCTGAACTTTCTCACGGAGGGGAGGATGCGGGATTCCATGGAGCCCACTGCCCTGTTATACGAGCCGGTAGCCTTTTCGAGATGAATCCCAATGTTTTCGAAATGCTGGACCATGGTGCTCATTCTCTCATACAGCTGTCTGCCAAGCTCGCTGATCGTCTGCGCATTCTTGGTGATCTGCTCTTGCCGCCAGCCGTACGCGATCGCCCTGAGGAGGGCGATAAAGGTGGTCGGCGTTGCGATGATGACCTTTTTTTGTATGCCGTCCTCGATGAGTAAACTGTCGACCTCGAGGGCAGAGCTCAGGAAGGACTCGGCGGGCATAAAGAGCACCACGAATTCAGGGGAGTGCCTGAACTGGCTCCAGTATTCCTTCGATGCGAGCCTGGTGATGTGCGCTCTCACCTGCTGGGAGTGTTTTTCGATTTTTGCCTTTTTTTCTTCTTCCGATGCGGCTGCTGTCGCGTCGAGGTACGCATCGAGGGACACCTTAGAATCAACGACGATCTCCCTGTTCATAGGAAGGTGGACGATCATATCGGGCCGTATCCTTCCGAGCTCCGTATCGAGTGACTGCTGTTCGGTGAAGTCGCAGTGCATGGACATCCCCGAAAGCTCTGCAACCCGCCTCAGCTGCATCTCCCCCCATCTCCCCCGCACCTGGGGTTTCTTCAAAGCCGTCACGAGATTACTCGTCTCGCGCTGAAGACTCTCATGGGTCGATGCGAGTGCCCTGATCTGTTCCTCGAGACTCCCGTATGCCTTGTGCCTGCTCTCCTCGATGAGCCGGATCTGTTCTTCGTACCGTTTGAGTGTTTCGGAGAGGGGCTTTATGAGGCCGTCGAGGGCGGCCTGGTGCTCGCCGAGTTTTCCCTTCGTATCGGCGACGACTTTTCCGAGATGTTCGGAGGCGAGCCTGAGGAAGTCCTCGCTGCTGCTCTTGAGTGCAGCGGCTGAAAGTGCATTGAAGGTGTCGGTCATTTCCTTTTTCATGGATTCCATGAGAGCTTTCTGTTCCTCGAAGCTCTTTTGGGTCTCGCTGAGCCTTGTGAGGGCTTCGATACGGGATTGCTTCTCTGTGTCCAGGTCTCTCCGGGTCTGAGCCATTTCATTCTCTCGGTGTCTGAGCTGTTCGCGGAGTTCACTGACTATGGCTTCGGCGCTTTTTGCCCGCCCATCGAGTTCCGCCCGGCGATTGGCAAAAGCCCGCTGAATGACCAGGCTCGTAATGAGCCATCCGAGAATGCCTCCGGCAACGAAAGCGATGATGGCGATCGAGGCGGTCATGAGAGCATCCCGGGCGTGATGATCCATGATATGGACCACCTTTTGTTTTCAGATTGCTTCAGGCACGCCATGGCTGCAGGCTGAAAATCGGCGACCGCCCTCTCTTTTTCGCCGCAGGTGAGGAATGAGAGCAGTCGGGCGAGATGCGGAAGATGGCCGACGAGCAGGATATCTTCAGCCATGCCGGAGAGCTTTTGTGACCAGATCTCCGGGTCATCCATCGGCGATAGTCCCTCGGTTGCTGAAATTTGTCCCTCGGGCATAAGGTGATCGCTGAAAATCTGGGCAGTCTGAAAGGAGCGCATTTTCCCGCTGTGGAATATCCGCGCTATCCTGACATGAAATCGCGCAGCGTACGAAGCCACCTTCTCCACATCCGCCTTTCCCCGCTCGGTGAGTTCCCGTGAAGAATCATCAGGAGCCTCCTGTGCTTCGCCATGCCGGACGAGATAGAGGTTCATCTCAAGTATCGCCTTGCAGAGAGCATACTAACAAATTGTACCATTGTAACAGATTTCAATGCTCCGGGAATGACTTCGTCCCCCGGGAGGCTCTTGGGCGATTCTCTCATCAGTCGCTCATAAGTTCAGTGATTCTCTCAACCTGTCGAGGATCGGACAACCACGTCCGGGAAAACTGCGCTTCAAAAATTGATTTTCATTATACTATGATTGAATGATGAAAAATGGACAAGACAAAGTAGCCCTGATCCGTGTCCGGTTCGTTTCTGAAGCGAAGATCGGAGAAGAGGAATATACGGTTGAGACGGAGGCGAGCGAAACAGAAGGCCCGTTCATCCATACCAGGATCACGCGCCAGGGGATGCCGGTGTCCCTCCGGAAGGTAGAACACCGATGGGATGCAGACGCCGGCGGCAGGGGAATGATGATTCAGGAACTCATGCTCAGACAGCACCAGGCTGCGGTGCGGGGACTCGGCAGCGGAGGAGGAGCCGAGGAGAAATCTCCGGCCGATTATCTCGAAGACCTGAAGTCTCTCCTTAAGAAGAAGAACCATCCGGAAGCGCTCACCCTCCTTGAAGACGCCCTCTCATTCTATCCCGATGATCCTTTTCTCTTGTCATACCAAGGCTGCCTCGAGGCGATTGTGAACAAGAGGTATGTGCGCGGGATCAATACCTGCAAGTCAGCCCTCGAGAGCCTGGAGCACAAGATACCCTTCGGCCATGATTTTTTTTATCCTCTCTTCTACCTCAATCTCGGGAGAGCGTACCTGGCGGCCGGAAGAAAGAAGGAGGCAGTCGAAGCGTTCAGGAAAGGCAGGACCTACGACCATAACAATGAGGACATCCTCTGGGAGTTCAAGAAACTCGGGATACGGAAGAGGCCGGCCATTCCCCTGCTGGAACGCTCCAACCCTCTCAACAAGTATATCGGCGTGATCCTCCATAAACTCGGAAAATAAGATGACCGGCCCTGAGGCCGCAGGTTCCCGCATGGAGGGCGACGAATCTCACGTGGATGGGGAGAGCAGGGCGGAGCGTCAGGACCGGTTCCGTTTGTTTTCGTACATGCACCGGTCGGCCCGGTTCAGGAGCTCATGTGCGGAGCAGGGGTTTTCGGGATCATAAAGGACGATCCCCATGCTGATGGAAAGCTTGTGGGGATGAATTGCCCATTCATTGAAGATCTTGACCTTCTCCTGGATCCGGTCTACGATTGTCCGTTCGACATTCACCATCGCATAATCAATCATGAGCACTGCGAATTCATCTCCCCCGATACGGGCGATGATGTCGGAGTCGCGAAAGGTCTCCCGGAGGATCTGGGCTGTGCTGGCGAGAACCCGGTCACCCTCATGATGGCCGTACGTATCATTGACCGCTTTCATATTGTCGAGGTCGGCATAGAGGAAGAACACCCGTTTCCTGTTCCGTTCCGCGATTTTCAACTGCTGATCAACGAGCGTGAAGAATCCCCGGCGGTTGAGGAGACCCGTGAGCTCATCGGTGATCGAAATGGAATGGAGCTGCTCTTCTAGCCTCTTGCGTTCGGTAATGTCCCGGGCGATGGTCTTTGTCCGCAGAAGAGTGCCTGCATCGTCGAACTCGCCATAGACATTCAGAATGACCGGGAATGAGGTCCCGTCTTTCCGGATAAACTCACGCTCGAGGTTGCGGTAGCCCTTTACCTCGCTGAGCCTGAGAAATGTCTGGTGGAAGAGTCTGTTCGATTCCTCTGTCATGAAATTGGTGATCGGCATGCCGGTGATCTCATCCCGGGAGTACCCGAGCATGTTCACCGTTGTTTCATTGCAGTCAATAATCACACCGTTTCGGTTCAGGCGGTAGTACATGTCGGGAGCATTATCATAGAGATCGCGGTATTTCTTTTCCGATATCCGGAGCGCGAGGAGTGCGGCGATCATCAGGAGAAGAAGAATGATGGCGGGAATGAACATCATAGTGATGTCCCTCGTGTCAGGAACTCGGAGAGATACATTGGGTGATTCCAGCGTGTAAAGATTTCCACGACCCCCGGGAATCGACTTGGTCAATTATACCAAAAA
>JBLNHB010000152.1:0-8788 GCA_050268805.1 bacterium
ATCTATGAAAAAACCTGCTTTGCCTTGTGCGGTGCTGACCCTCTTGTTTGTTTCGTGTGCTGCAACACAACCGTCCGTTGGACGGGAAGACAAGCCTACTCCTCCCACCCGTCCTGTTTCCAAAGCAACTGTTCAGCTGACGATTGAAGAGCAACAGAAACAGTCGCTCGATCTCTTTAACAAAATCCTCGAACTTTCACAGGAGAACGACCGGAGCACCGTCCTCGACAAGATGAGCGAAATATACTTCCAGATTATTGATCAATATCCCGATGCTCCCCTTGCCCAGGAGAGTTACTGGAGACTGGTCGAAATATACCTCAAGGACTACAGACCTCCCCGGAAGGAGGAAGCTCTGTTGCTCTATCAGGAACTAAAGAATCGTTATCCTGATTCTCCTCTGAAGGATCCAGTTCAAAGCAGCATCTCCCGTTTTTTTTACACCAATCAGATGTGGAACGACCTCATTGCGTTCGAACGACCGTATGTGGAGGAATTCATCAAGTCTGGAAAGCTTGCCAATCCTACTCACCTGTTTCTCTTTTCCGAAGCCAAACTGAATCTCAAGGATGTCAAAGAGGCATATAAGGGGTATAAAATCGTGCTAAAGTTTTTTCCCCAGTCTTCCGAGGCAAAAATTGCACAGGAGAGAATGAAAACCATAGGCACCCAGGAGGATAAATAGTATGTCTGGCCACTCTAAATGGGCGCAGATCAAGCATAAGAAAGCCCATGTGGATGCCAAGAGAGGAAAGCTGTTTTCCCGAATCGTGAAAGAGATTGCGATTGCAGCGCGGCTCGGAGGAGGGGACCCCGACGGCAATCCGAGATTGAGGACAGCAATCGATAAAGCAAAAGAGGTCAATATGCCCCATGACAATATCAAGAGGGCAATCCAGAAAGGGACAGGTGAATTGCCGGGGGCGAGCTATGAAGAGGTTTCCTACGAGGGATATGGTCCCGGCGGGGTTGCTCTCCTGATAGAGGTATTGACGGATAATAAAAACAGGACGGTCTCTGAAATTCGTCATATCATGACGAAACATGGAGGAAGCATGGGGGAGGCTGGATGCGTTTCCTGGATCTTCGAAAAAAGGGGATATATTCTCGTGGACAAGAAGACCATCGATGAAGAAACGCTTTTGAATAGAATCCTTGAAGCAGGAGCCGAAGACCTTAAAAACGATCCTGAAGAAGAGAGTTATGAGATCATCACAGAACCTGAAGACCTTAGAAGAGTGAAAGAAGCGCTTCTGCGTGCGAATGTTAAAATCGATGTTGCCGAGATAACCATGGTACCTAAGAATACCATCTCCCTCGATGAGCAGCACGCTTCTCAGATGCTTAAGCTCATGGATGCTCTTGAAGATCACGATGATGTCCAGAATGTGTATGCAAACTTCGATATACCGGATACGGTATTGCAGAAAGCAACATGAGCTTGTTGTTCAAATGCCATCTGTTGATGCTGGATGGGAATCCCTATAGTCAAAAGAAATGATTTCAATTAAAGCCACGTTTAAACAAAAGTTTCTGGCTGGATTAATTATTACAATCCCGGTTGTTTTGACCATTATCGTTTTCATATGGGTAATCAACCGGATTGACGGGCTTCTCGGTCCTTTGTTCGATTATATCCTTGGTTACCACATTTATGGATTGGGTTTTATTTCAACCATTCTCATCGTTTTTGCGATCGGGGTGGTATCCACCAATGTTTTCGGGCAGAAGCTCATCAAATACTTTGACGGACTCTTAAAAAGAATTCCGCTCTTTAAAGGTCTCTATACGAGCTTGAGCCAGATTGCCCGCGCTTTTTCGACCGACAGCCATGGGGCATTTAAAAAGTTCGTCATCATCGAGTATCCGAGGAAAGGGATCTTTGCCTTCGGCTTCTTGACCAAGGAGTGCGTCATCAAAGGACGCAACGATTCTCAGTATTGTGTGCGTGCGGTCTATGTACCCACGAATAACCTCTATCTTGGCGAGATCGTTCTCTGCAACGAAGAGGAAGTCATATACACTGATCTGTCGATCGAGGAAGGCATCAAAGTTATTCTTTCTGGCGGCATTGCGATTCCTGATATCGTCCATAGCGCGAACTCATGAAGAAGGCTGTTGTCATACTTGCTGCTGGTCTCGGGACGCGGCTGAAATCCAAGAAACCGAAAGTTCTCCATACACTCCTCGGAAAACCGATGATTGCCCATGTCCTGGACTCTGTTGCCAAACTGAGACCGGACAAAATCGTTGTTGTCGTTCATCCCCATCACGAAGACGTTCATAAGGTAGTCAAGCATTATCATGCCCGTCTTGCAATCCAGAATAGGATGTCCGGCACTGCTGACGCAGTTAAAACGGCGCTTGAACACCTCAAGAAGTTCCGCGGGGTAATCCTGGTATTGAATGGCGACTCTCCCCTGCTTTCCCCTGTAACTTTACGGCAATTGCTCTCGAAGCACCAGCGGACTCGTTCTGAAATTTCCGTGCTGTCCTTTACCGCTGCAGAGCCTTATTCTTACGGGCGAATTATACGAGATTCTTCCGGAAAGGCATTGAGAATCGTTGAAGAGAATGACCTTTCAGATGCAGAGAAGAATATCAGAGAGGTCAACAGTGGTGTGTATGCTTTTAACGACAACGTGGGAAAACTCGTCGGCCGAATTCAACTCAATAGGAAAAAGAAAGAATACTATATCACCGACCTTCTTGAAATAGCACGATTAACGAATCACGCGTGCTCTGTCTTTGACATAGGAAACGAGGCGGAATGCCATGGAGTCAATACCATGTTCGATCTCATCAAGGCCGAAACGATCATGCAAAAGCACATTATTGAGCGGTTCATGAATGCTGGGGTCAGGTTTTATGATCCCGGTTCAGTGGTTGTGCATCCCGATACGAAAATAGGCCCTGACTGCGTCATCTATCCGAATGTGTGTTTTGAGGGGAAGACGGTTATTGGCGAAGGAGCGCTCATTTTTCAGGGAGTCCGTGTCATAGACAGCAAGATCGGAAGACGTGTTGTGATACTCGATCATTCTCTTCTCGAAATATCTGAGATCGGTGATGATTCGGTGGTGGGTCCCTGTGCGCATCTCCGTCCGCATACGAAACTTGGCAAATCGGTTAAGATCGGAAACTTTGTTGAGATAAAGAATGCATCTCTCTCTGACCGTACCAAAGCATCGCACCTCTCCTATATTGGGGATGCTACAATCGGAGCAGATGTGAACATCGGAGCGGGAACAATTACCTGCAATTATGACGGATTCCGCAAGCATCATACCCGTATCCGCAACGGAGTATTTGTGGGAAGTGATACCCAACTCGTCGCGCCTGTCGAAATCGGCAAAAATGCATTCATCGCCGCAGGTTCGACAATCACCAGCAATGTCACTCCCTTTGCCCTTGCGATGAGCAGGACGAGGCAGCGGGAGATTGCGGGATGGGTGAAAAAACAAAAGCGGAAAAGGAAATAGTCCATGTGCGGCATCATCGGATATATCGGGAAGAGTAAAGCGGTCGATGTGGTGATTGAGGGACTGAAAAACCTTGAATACCGCGGGTATGACTCTGCCGGCATTGCGCTCATAAAACATGAGCGAATCGGAGTCAAGCGATGCAAGGGGAAGGTGCGGGACTTGGTTGCCCTCATTGATGAAGATGATAGGGGTGCACATATTGCCATTGGTCATACGCGGTGGGCGACTCACGGCCAGCCATCGGAGAACAATGCCCATCCCCACCGGTCTGGTGCAGTTGTTCTCGTCCATAACGGGATCATCGAAAATTATCTTCAGGTCAAAAATGCTCTTCTGCAGGAGGGATTCTGTTTCTCTTCTGAAACGGACACGGAGGTTCTCTGCCATTTGATCGAGAAATATCACCGTAGGATGGCGATAGAAGAGGCGGTGATTCAAGCCATGAAAGACGTGAGGGGCTCTTATGCCATAGCGGTACTGAGTGAAAGAGCCCCTGATAGGATCGTTTGTGCGCGAAAAGACAGCCCGCTTGTACTGGGAATCGGCCCCGGGGAATATTTTGTCGCTTCAGATGTCCCGGCTTTTTTGAACCATTGCAGGAATGTCCTCTTTCTCGAAAACGATGAGTTTGCCGTACTCTCACCGGAGGGAGTTGAATTGAGAGATAGACGAGGGCAGCAAGTATATCGGGACGCGGTCATGGTTGACTGGACTCCGTCCATGGCTGAAAAGGGCGGATACAAGCATTTCATGCTGAAGGAGATATTTGAGCAGCCGAGAGCGATTGCAGATACGGTGCGGGGAAGGTTCTCTCTTGAATCAGGTGAAATCAATATCCGGGAATTTGGCCTCGACGCGAAGACCATTGAAAAAGCAGAAAGGATATTCCTCGTTGCCTGTGGGACATCATGGCATGCCTGCCTCATTGGAAAACAAATGATTGAAAATCTCGCCTCGGTACCTGTTGATGTCGATGTTGCTTCAGAATTCAGGTACCGGAACCCCTTGATAGGGAAGAATGACCTCTTCGTGGCGATCACACAATCGGGGGAGACTGCGGATACCCTTGCGGCACTCAGGGAAGCGAAGAGACGGGGAGCGACGACGCTCACCATCTGCAATGTCCTCGGGAGTTCGGCAGCAAGGGAAGCTGAGGCGGTATTCTACACCCATTCTGGTCCCGAGATTGGTGTTGCGTCGACGAAGGCTTTTTTGACCCAAATCGTCGCTCTCTACCTTCTGGGGCTTATCTTCGGGAGGTCAAAAAACACACTGCACGCTGACGAGATGAAGTCACTGCTGAATGCTCTTCTTGAGTTGCCGGGGAAGCTTGAAGCGGTATTTTCGAATGATGAGCAGATCATGGAAATCGCCCGCTCACTCTTCAAGGCGGATGATTTCTTGTACCTTGCGAGGGGGATACTCTATCCCGTTGCTCTTGAGGGTGCTTTAAAACTGAAGGAAATATCCTACATCCATGCAGAGGGATATCCGGCAGGTGAGATGAAACACGGGCCGATTGCGCTTGTTGATGAATCAGTGCCTGTTGTTTTTCTCGTAGCAAAGGATCTGCTCCTTGAAAAAATGGTTTCAAATATAAATGAGATCAAATCGCGAGGTGGAAAGACATTAATCATAACTGATGCTGAAAAAGAAGACCTGGAGCGGTTTTCCGATATTGTTATACACATTCCTTCGACAAACAGATACCTTGCACCGGTCATTATGACTGTTCCCCTCCAACTCCTGGCATACCATATTGCCGTATTGCGGGGCTGTGATGTTGACCAGCCGAGGAATCTGGCGAAGAGCGTAACTGTTGAGTAGAAGGAAGAAGTTTATTTACTTATGAGGACTTATTATCATACAATACAAGGAGAGAGCATGACGAGAGATTCGTTTATAACAGAACTCAATCCAGAGCAACGAGATGCTGTCTTACACAGCAGTTCGCCTCTCCTGATACTTGCGGGCGCTGGCAGCGGGAAAACTCGCGTCATTGCCGCAAAGTATGCCTATCTCATCTCAAAGAAGAACCTGAAACCATCGAACATACTTACCATCTCGTTTACCAATAAGGCCGCGCAGGAAATGAAAGAAAGGATCGCAAGCCTTGTTTCTTCCGATCTTCACCATAGTAACATCGGGACGTTCCATTCCCAGTGTGCTCGGATTCTGAGAAAGGAAATCAATAAGCTTGGATACGATAAGGATTTTGTCATCTACGATGAGCAGGATACCTGCAGTCTCCTGAAGCATATCCTGAGGGAATTAAAGATGTACGAAGCCCTCTATAAGGGTGTTGCCTCAAGGATCAGCGCCCTCAAGGCTCAGATGGTTACCCCCGAGGGATTTGTTTCTTCCGGTGATAGTTTCGGCTTTGATGAAAAGCTTGCCCGGGTGTACATGAGATACCAGTATGAATTGAAACGTTCCAATGCGCTTGATTTTGACGATCTCATCATGCTGACGGTTGTCCTGTTTGAGGAGCATCCGGAGGTGGCAACGCAGTATCGGAATGCATTCAAATACATTCTCATTGATGAGTTTCAAGATACCAATATAGCGCAGTACGCTTTTCTCAAGAAGCTCTCTGCAGATCGAGGTGACTTCTGCGCGGTAGGGGATGATGACCAGAGCATATACAAGTTCAGGGGCGCGGATGTGAGAAATATCTTGACCATGGAAAGGGACTTCCCCAATCTGAGGATCATCAAACTTGAAAGAAATTATCGAAGCACTCAGAACATTCTTGATGTCTCTCACTCCATCATTTCCCGGAATCCCCAGAGAAGGGATAAGAAGCTCTGGACCGACCGTGGAGAGGGAGAAAAGGTCAATCAGTATTGGTTTGGCACGGAAGTCGAAGAAGCGAAGTATGTTGCAAAAATGATCAAGGAGATGTATCTTAAGGGGAAATATTCCTACCAGGATATTGCCATTTTTTATCGGGTAAATATCCAGTCCCGTGCTCTTGAAGAAGCCTTGAAATCCGAACGAATTCCCTATCGTATTGTCGGAGGTATCGGTTTTTACCAGAAGAAGGAGATCAAGGATACGCTTTCGTATATGAGGCTCTGTATCAATCCCCATGACAACGTGAGCCTGAGGCGAGTTATTAATTATCCGCCGAGAGGAATTGGCGCGGCCACTCTCAACAAGATCGAATCGGAAGCGAAAAAGCATAACAAGAGCCTCTTCGATACCATGAAGGACATTGGAAACTCGAAGAGCATTTCTCCTTCTGTAAAGGAAAAGTTGTTCGGATTCATGCGTGTTGTCGAGACTATTAACAAGGAAAAATTCCCTTCTGCGGCGCAGATGCTCAAGAGAATACTGGACGATACGGGATATATCGATTCGCTGAGCGACGAGAGGGTCAAGAACATTTTTGAGCTCGTTGCATCAGCCGAGGAGGTATCCGTAGACGAATTCGTTGATGCGATTGCTCTTATAACCAACCTGGACGACACCAATACATCGAATACCGTTTCTTTGATGACTCTCCATACGGCGAAAGGACTTGAGTATCCCGTCGTTTTTATCGTAGGAATCGAGGAAGGGATCATCCCTTATTTTAAGGCGGTGGATGACCCGTCCGAGATGCATGAGGAGAGGAGACTGTTCTACGTCGGCATTACAAGGGCCAAGAACCTGCTCTACCTGAGCGGCTCGTCAAAGAGGCGCCTGTATTCGAAAATTCAGGTGCAGGAACCCTCGCGATTTATGAAAGATATCCCCGTGCAATACTGCAAGACTGCTGCAAAGTGCAAGACGGACGAAATAGAAAAACAGCCCCTGCAGCAGCTCAAGAAGATCGCTTTCACTCCTCAATACAAGACCGGATGCCGGGTGAAGCATCCGAAGTGGGGAGTAGGGGTGGTGCGAGACTGTTATGGCGAAGGGGATGATTTGAAACTCATGGTAAATTTCCCGAATGTCGGCATCAAGAGATTAGCGCTGAAATTCGCGCAGCTTGAGCGGGTATAGCCATGAAGATTACGGGCGAGGATGTCTCTCGCATTGCAGGGCTCTCCCGCCTGGTCATCGACCCGGAAGAGCATGCGCTCTTTCAAAAGCAGTTAAGCAACATACTCGACTATATAGAAAAGTTGAATGAAATCTCTACGGAGAGCGTTGAACCGACATCCCATGTAATAACCTTGGAAAACGTGGTACGGCAAGACACACCGAATCCTTCACTTCCCTGCGAAGACGCACTCTTCAATGCCCCGGACCGGTCGGGGAATTTTTATAGAGTTCCCAAGATCATTGATTGAAAAACAGCATATGTTACGGTGCATGTTGAAAGCGAAAATACACATGGCGACGGTAACTCAATCTGAACTTGAGTATGAAGGGAGCATAACGATCGACGAGGCAATCATGGAGAAAGCGGGAATCCTCCCCTTTGAACAGGTGATGATCAGCAATGTCAATAACGGTGAACGCTTCGAAACCTATGCAATTGCGGGCGCGAGAGACTCGGGAACCATCTGCCTCAATGGGCCGACTGCACGCAAGGGGATAAAAGGTGATGCCATCATAATCTTCTCCTACGGATATTTTGATGAGGATTCGCTCACAGGATTTCAACCAACGATCGTCTATTTAACCGCAAATAACAAGGTCCGGAAAATGCATCGTTCCTCGTAGCCGGCACCAGCCTTCGCAATGTTTCGGGAAAAAACCGTTGACAAAGAGTTCCGCTTTATTTATAATCATTCCAAAGAAAGAAATATTCTAAACAAGGCGGACCATGGTTCATTTAGCTGGCAAAAAGCAGACACCCCAGAGGAAGGCGATCCTGGATTATTTGACGGATAATCGACAACACCCTTCTGCAGAGGATATCTTCCATGCAGTAAAAAAGAAATTTCCCGGCATTTCGTTTGCGACTGTTTACAATACCCTGCAGGCCCTCAAGGAATCAGGAACCATCCTGGAACTCCAGATTGATCACGAACGCAGAAGGTATGATCCCTATCCTGAACAGCATCACCATCTCATCTGCATGGAATGCAGGAAAATTGCTGATATTCATGCGGACTTTGAACTGAATATCCCGAATCACCAGCAGCAGGGATTTCATATATTCCGAAACAGCGTCCAATTCCATGGTCTCTGTCGTGATTGTGTGAGGAAGAAGAGAAAAGCCGGCAGCAAATAGACCGTCGTAACGCGTCTTCCTTGTTCATGCATGAACGAGAAGAGGGAAAGGACCATCCGCAATATTCTTACATGGATTCCTTGCTTGAAGGAAGAGGGAAAATGTGATACAGTTGAACATATTTTACGGAAGA
>JBLNHB010000153.1:0-12074 GCA_050268805.1 bacterium
AAGAACACCGTGCTGCTGATGCTCTGTGCGGTCCTCTTCGCAAAGCTCTCCTGGGCGGCAATCTATTTCCCCTACCATGAGATGCACCTGAGCCATTACCGGACCGCGGCTCAAGAGATCAATACACTCGTCCCTTCCGGTTTGACACTCTACGATTATAATGTCGGCAACCCCCATTTAACGTTTTATCTGAAGAGGCCGGTCACTCTCATACGGTCTCTTGATGATGTTGAGACCGGCAACGCAGCTGTTTTCGTGAGGGGAGATGCTGCGTCAGAAATACCGAAGGACCGGTTTTCCTTTCTCGGGAACGTCAAGGCACGGAGGGTTATGCTTGCCGTATACCGGTATCAAAGGGTTAAGGCAGGGGTGAAATGATCGGGTTTGTGAGAGAGCAGGTTCCATCTCACGCCAACAGGATCGTGCTCCTTCTCCTCTGGACACTGCTCCTCATATGGCTTCGTCCCTGGACCGGCGATCTGAGGAGCGACCCCCTTGCCTATGCTTGCATTGCGAAGGACATGGTTGAAAACAATCACTGGTTCTCGCCCATGCTCGACGGCAGTCCCTATCTTAACAAGCCGCCCTTCTATTTCTGGTTAGTTGCGCTCTCCTTCAAAGTCTTCGGGGTCTCGTTCTATGCCACGAAGATACCTTCGCTGCTCTTTGCAACGGGGAGCGTTCTTCTTCTCTACTGGGTCGCCTACCGGTGGTTTGAGGACCATGACGTCGCCTTTTTCTCCGCCTTTGCCTTTGTGACCACACGGTGGATCATCAGAAACTTCACGACGAACAGGCCCGAGAGCCTCCTCGTGCTCACGATCCTCCTCGGCTGTTACGGGCTTGTCCTCATGAATACCAGAGACCGGAGAGGGCCTTACCTGCTCGGCATAGCCTTTGCCCTCGGCTTCCTGACGAAAGTTTACTTTGCCCTCTTTCTTCCGGCGGCGGTCCTCCTGTACGGCATTCTCACCCGGAGGATAGCTCAGTGGTCCAGATGGTCACCTGTCTACTCCGGCGGGCTGCTCGGCATTCTTCTTGCCTCGGCATGGTTTCTCTACTATGAGAGCGTGCATCCCGGTTATTTTCTCCACATCACCCGTACCCAGACCTTCCAACGGATCACCGATGGCCTTGATGTCAATCGCGATCCCCTTATGTACCTCAAGGAGATGATCAAGTATTATCACCCCTGGCTTATTCTTTTCGTCTTCGGCATACCGCTGCTGTGGAAGAAGGCGAGAGAAAACGACTATGCACTGTTCGTCCTGCTTTCGGTCGTCATCATGTTCATCCCGCTTCAGGTCGCACAAGGCAAGGCTGACCGGTATCTCACCATGGTCACGCCGTTCCTCTCGGTCGCGGCTGCGTTCGGGGTCTGCCGGTTCGAAAGAGCGAGGAAATTTCTGAAGGGATTTGCCGCATACAGTCTCATTCCCCTGTTTCTTTTCTTCTGGATCGTTCCGGTGAAGGTGAATCCCGAAAAGTATCACGTCCTCCATCTTGCCGAACGGTTGAGCAAAGGGGAGAAGATTGAGTACACGGATTCCCTCTCCTTCCTCAGATCCGGCAAGGGCGGGAAAGAGCAAAGGATCTCCTTTGCGGAGTGGACCCCCTCTAAGCCCGGCATGGAATACCGCCTCTCTTTTTACTTCTACCTCTCCGGTTCCTTCGAACATTGGGAGAACGAACGCATGAAGGAATGGGCAGAAAGAGGCGGTTCACCGGTCCTGCTCGTGACCGTTCCGAGTGCTGTGGAGTCCCTGCCGAGGGAAAGGGTCCATTGGGTCGAACTCTCCTCAGACCGGTACCACGCTCTCCTCACCGGCGTTCCCGAATGATGCCCAGCCCTGTGAAAGACGAGGATGAACACGTTCATATTGCATATTATCTAAAAAGGCCTGTTATAATGGTTGCATTCTCGGTCCTCACCGCTCCGACAGCGATCATTCCTGATTCTCGCGGGAAACGCGGCGGTGCATTGGTGAGCGGTGCGGGTTTCCGGGAGAAATTGATGGGGAAGGATCAATAACGGATATGATCCTCATTGTCGGCGGGGCAGGATATATTGGTTCACATATCAACAAGCTCCTGCATCAGCGTGGCCACGAGACGGTTGTCTTTGACAACCTCGTCTACGGACACAGGAGTTTTGCCAAATGGGGAGAGTTCGTTCTCGGAGACCTCGCCGATAGAGAGCAGATACGGCTCTGTTTCCGGAGATATCCGATCGAAGCCGTCATGCACTTCAGCTCCTTTGCCTACGTCGGTGAATCCGTGGCCGACCCCGCGAAATATTACCTCAACAACGTTGCAAATACCCTGAACCTCCTGGAGGCCATACGGGAATCCAATGTGAAGATGTTCATCTTTTCTTCTTCCTGCGCAGTCTATGGAGTTCCGCGAGAGGTCCCCATCCCGGAAGTGCATCCCCGTCAGCCCGTCAATCCCTACGGCCGGACGAAAGCGATGGTCGAAGATATTCTCATCGACTACGACCTCGCCTACGGCATAAAACACATCAACCTAAGATATTTCAATGCCGCTGGCGCAGACCCTGAGGGAGAACTGGGCGAACTCCATGATCCCGAAACCCACCTCATTCCCTTGGCGATTTTTGCGGCCCTTGGTCGGCGGGAAGACATCAAGATGTTCGGAACAGACTATCCGACGGAAGACGGCACCTGTATTAGGGATTACATCCACGTTTCCGACCTTGCCGATGCACATATCCTTGCTCTCGAGCACTTAAAGAAGACCCTCACGAGCGATTCCTTCAACCTCGGAAACGGAAATGGCCACTCGGTGAGAGAAGTCGTCGACACGGTGAAAAGGGTGAGCGGAAAGGACTTCAGGGTTACGGAAGCCAGAAGGCGCGAAGGAGATCCCCCCGTCCTTGTTGGCAGCAGTGAAAAGGCGAGAGACGTCCTCGGATGGGTTCCGCGGTACCAGGACCTCCGGTCAATTGTCGAGACGGCCTGGAAATGGCACTCGACATGCCGGTAGCACCAGTCATTTTCTTCTCGAGAGGTCCCATGCTTTCGCGTACTTCCAAAAGGTTGTGCAGGATGCTCCCAAAGCAGCGATGAGACCGTGGACCCCGTCCAGGAAGCCCCGCTTCCAGAGGAAGGTCTCAATGAATTTCCAGAGTGTTTTCGGGAGAATGGCAGGCGGGGAGATATGTTTCCCCTTCCGGACGAGTTCCCGGGCGGAGGCATCGGAATAACTGTTCTGCTTCAGAACGTACTGCGAAAGGGACTCATAAGCGTGATGCACGAGGGGAACGGCAAGGGTGCCGACCTTTCCGTCTGTGACGATCACCTTATCGTGGGGATCGATACCGCCATAGCTGCCTTTCTCCTTTCTGAAGAGGCGGAGCACATGATCAGGGTACCACCCGCCGTAGCGCATCCATTTGCCGAGAAAGAAATTCTTCCTCGGAACGCGATACCCATCGTATTCGGGTCTTTCGAGCGCCCGCTCAATGTGATACCGAAGTTCTTCCGGCACCCGCTCATCCGCGTCGATATTGAATATCCATGGATGGGCTGCATTTTCCATGGCGAGCCTCTTCTGGGCGTTCATGCCGGGCCACGGATTGGTCAGCACCTTGACGCCGAATTCCCTGCAAATCTCAAGGGTATGGTCGGTGCTCCCCGAATCGACGAGAACGACCTCATCAGCCCATGCGACACTATCCAGGCAGTGCCGCATATTCTTCTCCTCGTTGCGGGTAATGATGGTGACCGAAACTTTTTCACGGTTCATAGGGTTTTCCGTTCGTCCCTCCGACAGTCGGTGTCAACGGAGTATGGAGGATAGGTCAGAATAATCAAAGACATTATAGAAATTCCTTTTCGGGAAGGTCAATGAAGGGTGAATGAGAGAATGCGTTCCTGACCCGATTTTCTGAAATAGGCGATGCGATCGCATCGGGAGAGAGTGGTTTCATTTCTTCCGGGAGAAATGTATAATTACCTTTATTTGGTATGGTCGGAGAATGCACAATGATTGCCATAGATGATTTCATCATCGCCTTCGGGGCGAGCATGAAGAGGCGCTAGATGTCAGGGAAACGCATTCTTGTGACCGGTGGCGCCGGTTTCCTCGGCTCCCATCTCTGCGAGCGGCTGCTCAAGGACGGGCATGAGGTTATCTGCGCCGACAATTTCTACACGGGGCGGAGGGCAAATATCGCTCACCTCGTGCAGAATCCTCTGTTTGAGGTCCTCCGGCACGACATCTGTTTTCCGCTCTATGTCGAAGTGGATGAGATCTATAACCTCGCCTGCCCTGCTTCACCGATCCACTATCAGTTCGATCCTGTCCAGACGACCAAGACATCCGTGCATGGGAGCATCAACATGCTCGGCCTGGCCAAGCGGGTGAAGGCGAAGATATTTCTCGCCTCGACGAGCGAAGTTTACGGAGACCCGACCGTCCATCCCCAGCCCGAGACCTATTGGGGGAATGTGAACCCCATCGGGCTCCGGTCCTGTTACGACGAGGGCAAGCGCTGTGCCGAGACATTGTTTTTCGACTACCATCGTCAGCACAGAATGAAGATAAAAGTCGCCCGGATCTTCAACACCTATGGCCCGCGGATGCATCCGAACGACGGCCGCGTGGTGAGCAATTTCATCGTCCAGGCATTGAAGGGCGAGAATATCACAGTGTATGGAGACGGGAGCCAGACGCGGAGTTTCTGCTTCGTTGACGACATGGTTGAAGGTTTTGTCCGGCTCATGAACAGCCCTGACGACCTCACCGGTCCGGTCAATCTCGGCAACCCGAAGGAGTTTACGATCCTCGATCTTGCCGAGAAAACTATAGCAATGACCCGTTCCCGGTCAAAAATCGCATTCATGCCTCTGCCCCCCGATGATCCCAGGCAGCGACAGCCTGATATCTCCCTGGCGCAGAAGATACTGCAGTGGACGCCGGGCATTGAGCTGGAAGAGGGATTGCAAAAGACCGTCGAGTATTTCAAACAGATCATCTGACATCAGAGGAATGAGGAAGCCTCTCTTCATATGTCCGCTCCTTGTCCTCATGTTCCTGATATCCACCCCTGACGCGTTTCCGGCGGAAGGACCTCTCTTCATATCCAATAGCCATCCGCTCTTTCTTTCCGTCGGTACACCTCCGTTCCTCTCGGCACGGCCCGAGGATTCCTTTGCAGCGCACCTCAACTACTCGAGCACCTATCTCATCAAAAGCTCCGAAGAGTGGGATGCCGAGATCGATCTCGAAACGATGCTCCTCGAATTCAGATTTACGAAGGTGGTTCTCAGCGGTACTGAAATTAGCTTCACCATTCCCCTTATCAGTTATAACAGCGGTGTTCTCGACGGTTTTCTTGATTGGTACCATGATGCCCTCGGATTCTCCGACTATGGCAGGAGTGAGCGGCCGCTGAACGAGTTCCTCTTCAGGGTCAGCCATAAGGGAGAGGTTGTCATTGAAGGAGAATCGGGCAGGCTTGGTTTCGGCGATGTGCAGGTCGGCATCAAACAGCCGATTCTCAAGGGCGACCCGTACCTGAGCCTGTACGGATATATCGAGCTCCCGACAGGCGATGCAGAGCACGGGTACGGAAATGAGGATGTGGATTGGGGGCTTCTGCTCCTCATTGACAAGGATTTGTCACGAGCTTTTACACTCTACCTGAACGCAGGCATGGTATTCGTGAAGAGCTATACAGCGCAGGAAGAGATTGATCTGAGCGATTACCCCTATGCCGCTCTGGGACTGGAATGGGTGTATTCAGAATCGTTATCGGCAAATGCACAGGTATCCTTTCAGGGATCGCCCTATGATACCGGAATCCGTGAAATCGACGGGACCGCTTCCATCCTGAGCCTCGCCGGACGGTATGCATTCACCAAGCATGCATCTCTCGAACTGTCGTTCTCAGAGGACCTGAACACCGCAGGGGCGCCTGATTTCATGATCGAGACGTCATACCGGTACACTTTCTAACCTCACCCAGCCTCCCCTTAAATTAAGGGGAGGTGTGGAGGGGTTAAGACTTTTCTTATTGCAGTTTGGGTATTGGTGTTTTTAAATATTTTCGGCCTGTCAGGAGAAGCACGACAGCAAAAACAAATCTGAGCGTTGCCTCCGAGAGCAGGTGCGCGGCGCTTCCGCCGAGGTATGTGCCGATGAGAATCCCCGGGACCAGACCGGGGAGAAGCTCCTTCTCAACATTCCCGAGTTTTCCATGGGTCCAGGCGCCGGCGGCTCCGGCAGGAACCATCGCGAGGAGCGAGCTGCCCTGGGCTGTGTGCTGACCCATGCCGACGAGGAATACCATAGCAGGGACCATGATGGTCCCACCGCCGACGCCCATCATTCCTGAGAGCAGGCCTGTGACGGCGCCGGAAAGCAGAAGAACAGCGGCTCGTGACACCCCGGTCGTCATCCCCTCCAGTGGAGAGAAATAGGGCTTGAGAACCATCATGAGTGCGACAAAGATGAGGAATCCCCCGAAGCTCCTCTTCAGTTTCCACTCCGGCAGGCTGTGGGCGAGATGCGCTCCGGTCCGCGCAGTCAAGACTGCCGTGGCGGCGAGGAGGATTGAAGCAATAAAATTTACAGAACCCTGCAGAGCATAGGTGGCCGCTCCAGCGATGCCGGTAAAGACCAGCGCCACGAGGCTCGTGCCGTGTGCGCTATGCTGGCTGATCTTCTTAAGACCGACCATGAGCGGTATCATGACGATACCGCCACCTAATCCCACGAGACCCCCGAATATGCCCGCGAGGAGGCCGATCGCGAAATCAATTTTCCTGCCTGACCACTCCATCATGGATATTCACTATACATTTTTCATTCTTAAAAAAGAACCGATGCATCAAGAGTTTGCTCGATATGACGCGGCAACAGCGATGTGCTATAATTTGCCTGATGTCCGGCAAGGAACTGTTCAGAGAAACCCTCCATGCATTCGTCGTGAAGTTCGAAAACAGAATGCCCGACCTGCACAAGAGGAAAGCCGCTCTTCTGCCGAGCGCGAAAAGGTCGAGCGCGATATCGCGGTGACGGACGAGAAAATCGACGAGATTGTGTATGGGCTGCATGGGAAAACGGAAGAGGAGAGGGCGATAATCGATGGCAGATGATTTTGCAAGGGTTAGGGTACAATATTCCATGAGATGGATGCTCTTCTCCTTTTTTCTTATCATGACCGCTGCACCCAGCGCATCCGCCTCGGACCTGGATCATGACCTCCTCCTTGCGATTATTGACGGAAATATGAAAGAAGTCAGGTCTCTCATTGATGGCGGAGCCGATGTGGATTCAAGGGACCGGTACGGGAAGACCGCTCTCGTGTGGGCGATTGTCAAAGAACAGCCCAGGATAGTACAGTTCCTGATACAGCAGGGCGCCGACGTGAACGCGCAGGACGGTGAACAGACGACGCCCCTCATGTGGGCGGTCGTTACGGGAAATATCGAAATGGTCAAGCTCCTCATGAAGCACAAGGCGGATGTACAGGCACGGGATTTTTACGGGCAGACCGCTCTCGGGATGGCTGAAAAGAGGGGCCATCGGAAGATAGCATATCTCCTGAAAAACGGCAGGGCACTGGAATAATTGACATGTCCCCGGCCGTCTGATAACGTGTAAATAGATCGGGAAGCGGAGGAGGCTCTATGAACATCGGGATCATAGGCGCAGGAAGGATGGGGAGCGGACTCGGAAGGATATGGGCGGAGAGGGGCCATAAGGTTTTTCTCGGCGCGAGGACTGCCGCGAAGGCTGCTGATGCGGCACGGGCGACAGGGCACGGAGCACAGGGAGGCAGCGTTGCAGAGGCTGCGAAATTTGGAGAGGTAATCCTCCTGGCGACCCCATGGACATCCACGGCGGATGCCGTTAAAGCGGCCGGCCCACTAAGCAGCAAGGTCCTCATCGATTGCACCAACCCCCTTGAACCTGACATGAGCGGCCTGGCGGTCGGTCACACAACGTCCGCTGCCGAGGAAATTGCGCGAATGGCGCCGGGATCCAGAGTAGTGAAGGCATTCAATATTGCCTTTGCCGATATCTATCAGTCCGGCTCACGATTGTTCGGATCGAGGGTGCCGACCATGTTTTATTGCGGCGATGATGAAGAGGCGAAAAGCATTGTGAGAAGGCTCATTAAAGAATGCGGTTTTGAGCCGATTGATGCCGGGCCCCTGAAGTCCGCCCGGTACCTCGAGCCGCTCGCCATGCTCATGATCCAACTCGGCTACACCCAGAAGATGGGTACGAATATAGCCCTGAGCATGATACAGCGCTGAACCCCCTGTTGCCGCCTGGTAGACACCAGCGGGGAGTGGAAAGAACAACCCTGATCAAATCATATGAAGGAGCAGCTATGAGACCGAAGAACCTGAAGGCAAAACTATTCCTGGACGGCGGTGACCCTGGAGAGACAAAGAAGATCCTCAAACTCCTCGGCTTCCTCGACGGACAGACGACCAACCCAACGCTCATCTCAAAAAACCCCTATGCCAAGAAGCGCCTTGAGCAGGGGAAGAAGTTTACCGATGATGAGATCATCACGTTCTACCGTGATGTGGTCAATGAGATATCATCACTTCTACCCGGGGGGTCGATCTCGGTGGAAGTGTACGCCGACCCTTCGACCGCGAAAGAGCAGATGCTGAAGCAGGGGAGGGAAATGTTCCGATGGATCCCGAACGCCCACATTAAATATCCCACTTCAAAAGAAGGGCTGAAAGCGGCGGAGCAGGCGGTGAAAGAGGGGATGCGGGTAAACATGACACTCTGTTTCACGCAGGAGCAGGCTGCAGCCGTGTATGCGGCAACGAGGGGTGCGAAGAAAGGCGGAGTCTTTGTGTCCCCCTTCATCGGACGGCTCGACGACCGTGGTGAAAACGGCATGGACCTCATCGCCAATATCATGAAAATGTACCAAAAGGGCGACGGTCATGTGGAGGTGCTCACTGCGAGCGTACGGACCATGGACCATTTCCTCTATGCCCTGAAACTAGGGTCGGACATCATCACCACGCCCTTTGCGATCCTCACGGAGTGGGGGGAAAAGGGCATGCCCATGCCCGGGGATGACTACCGGTACGATGCCAAGAATTATAGAGCGATCCCCTATAAAGATATCGAACTCACCAGGAAATGGCAGGACTACGACATAGCCCACGACCTGACTGACAAGGGAATGGAGCGGTTCTCGCAGGACTGGAACTCGCTGATTCAGTAGATCATTCTTTGAAAATAACGCCGCTCCGTATGCCCGCCTCAGATGGCGTTCACTTCTCTTGAACGTGAGAAGCCCCATAGGGAATCGGGTATAATGGAATATATCCCTCAATTCCGGAGCGATGATGGAAAAGTGCTCTTGCCCTGCTGATAAACCGATTCAACTGAAAGTGTTGTGGAAGACCGAGCCCCCTCCCGCGTGGTCATGCGGGACTCTTCAGACACCGGCAGGTAGGGTCTTTCAGATTTCAACTGAGTGGTCGCGGGAAGACCGTTGGGGTCAGATCAAGTCCCGGATCAGTGCCTTCCGGATGAAATACTCTGTCAAGCCGGGGCTCTATGCCGTTAACAACCCTGGTGAGATATCCCCGGTGCTGGTGAGCGCGAACTACAAGCTGAGCTTCGATGTCCTCCGCCGGGAGTTAACGGGCATTGACGCATGGGTGCTCGTCCTCGATACGAAGGGAATCAACGTATGGTGCGCAGCGGGGAAGGGCACCTTCGGGACTGTCGAGCTTATCAGGGCAATCCGTGAATCGCACCTGGACAGGATCGTGAACCACAAGAAGGTCATTCTTCCCCAGCTCGGAGCGCCCGGCGTGAATGCGGCTGACGTGAGAAAAGAGACCGGATTCAGGGTATCGTTTGGCCCTGTCCGGGCAAAGGACATTCCCGCTTACATCAGTGCAGGCTATTCGGCAACGAAGGAGATGCGCACCGTGAGATTCACCGTGCTCGACCGGCTCGTGCTCACTCCCATGGAAATCAATCCTGCGATGAAAAAGTATCCTCTCTTTGCATTGATCATACTGCTCATCATGGGACTCCAGCCCACGGGAATCCTCTTCAGGGACCTCTGGCTCGGCGGAGCGCCCTTTCTCCTCCTCGGGTTCTCGGCTGTCATGACAGGAGCATTTTTTACTCCGGTCATGCTTCCCATGATCCCCTTCAGGTCTTTTGCGGTCAAAGGATGGATTGCCGGAACAATCGCAATGCTCATTCTCGCATCACCATTTGACGTTCTTCGACAGAACACCGCCCTTCTGCTCGCCGCATATCTCTTCTTCCCGCTCGCCAGCTCCTATATTGCTCTGCAGTTCACCGGTTCTACCACCTTCACGAACATGTCCGGCGTCAGAAAAGAGTTGAAGATAGGAGTGCCGATCTATCTTATCGGGACAGGGATTTCCCTGGCTTTGGTAATCCTCTTTAAATTGAAGGAGTGGGGTGTTGTATGAAATATCTTTCCGATGTTGCGACTCTCGAATTCTTTCCCGACAAATGCAGCGGCTGCGGGAGGTGCGCCGAGGTATGTCCGCACGGCGTCTTCGAGATGAAGGACAAGAGGGCAACGATCACGGACCGGGATCGCTGCATGGAGTGCGGCGCTTGCGCGAAGAACTGCGAGTTCGGCGCTTTGCGGGTCAGTGCGGGTGTCGGCTGTGCCGCGGCGATCATCAACAGCATGATCTACGGCGGAGAGCCCTCCTGCGACTGCGGAGGACCCTCAAACCCAAACAGCGGGTGTTGCTCGTAGCGACCACAGAGAACTTTGAAGCGTGGTGAGGTGGAGGACTTCAGCATGCCGCATTTCGGATTGATGGATGAAGATGCGCTTGGGCCGGTTGAGGGGCCGCTCCAGAGGGCGAGGCTGCATATCCGCGGGGGAAAGCGGAGACTCAGGCAGGGGAAAATATCCGCCGGGATCGTAACGCTCTATGACGCGCTCCTCAAGGCGATGGAGTGGTATGCTGCTGATCCCGAGAAGAGGAAGAAGCTTGATATCGAGACCGGTGAAAATCTGAACAATGACAGAACCCTCTATGCGATCCTGGTGAGATCAGGTGTGCTGGATGGGAAGTTCGATTACCCGGCCTTTGATGAGCTTGTGGACAGGGCGGCAAACGAGGATTTCCCCTCCGATTATGACTACCGGGCGATACTGAGCGATGTCGAATCGGTCATGACCCGGCTCGGCGTCATGCCCTTCGACGAATCCAAACTTCCTCCCGAAGACCCTTCGACGTTCTGATATTTTTATATGCCGAGTGGGAATGTCTCAAAAAAGGATTGAAATCGATGAACGAGATACCGGAGAAGGGAACGGTTTTCTGCACGGAGCGGATCTTTTCAATTCTTCAGGGTGCGTCTGAAGTATCGATGCAATCCTTTTTTTCCACACTCCCACCCGGTGGACAAAGTGAAATTGATTTACTCTGTAATATTGAACTTTGAAAATTGCGTTCTTAACCTTTATATTTTAAGCGTGACAGTTCAGAGATTCTCCCATCCCTCATGGCCGGGCATGGCTCCAAAAATTTCTTGAAATTGATGGAGAATTACAATGTCCAAATAGGTCTGCTTCCGTGATGAATGCATTGCACCCTATGTACCATGCTCTTACTGGGAGTTTACATTAAGGTATCCATGCAACAAATTTTGTCGCCACACCCGCTCATATCCAGGTCTCTGTAATATTTGAATTTTGAATTTTGCTTTTGTAACTTTTATTCATACTGCTCCAGTTCTTCCTCCGAAAGCCCGAAGTAGTGGCCGACTTCGTGGAGAAGGGTGAGCCTCACCTCTTCGATCAATTCGTCCTCAGATGAGCAGACTCGCTCGATGTTCTTCTTGAAGAGCGCGATCTCGTCCGGGAGGGATTGCGGGACATCGAGGAGTCCCGGTTTCTCCGGATACGAAGAGCCGCGGAACATGCCGAGGAGCTCCTTCTTCGGCACACCCGTGCTTTCAACATCTTCAGGGGTGGGGTAGTCTTCCACGATGATCGCGATGTTGGTGAAATAGTTCCTGAACTCCTCAGGAAGCTCGGCAATGGCCAGTTC
>JBLNHB010000154.1:0-3354 GCA_050268805.1 bacterium
ATACGATCAACGGCGGAGGCCAGTATGTCGATGCAGGCTCAGGTTCGGCTTCGATCCTCCAGATTGGAATGGCAGAAGTTGTAATGGCGCCTGATCAGTGCAGTCGCAACCCTGTTGACGGTGTAGCCCTGCTTAATGAGGTAGACGCCTCATCGTCAGGGCTCCCGGTGGTTGCAATGGCCTTGCTTACCTTTGGACCGACGTGTGACGGCACGGCGCATGTCACTATCGCGACAGGCAACTACATGCTGTCCATCGGCAAATCGATACCGCTGCACCTGGACGTCCCTTAACAAGAGGAGGGGCGGGTTATTTCTTCAGCTTCTTGCCGATGTAGACCCGCAGGGGGCATTGACAGAAAAAGGTATCGCCGAACCGGACAGAGAACGTGCACTCCCTCCCGTTCTTTTCCAGGCACACGAGGTGTGATTCCAGTCCTATATCCATTGATCTGCAGAGGGTGGTGAAGCCGGAGGTGTAGCACCTGAACGCTTTCGGGCACTGCAATCCGTCGATGATTTCCTCAATGGGTTTCTTATGTCGTTTTGTTTCTGTCATCGTGTGCCTTACCCGGGTCGATTTGAGATGAAATATCAGTGTCTCAGCCTATATCAATCAATGCCTGGACAACACAATTCTAATCGCCCTCGAACTCAGTCAGCGCATAAAACCGGTAGCCTTTGTCTGCCAGTTTTTTTGTGCCGCCAACATCAGGGAGACTGACGATGAACGCCATTTCGGCAATGGTGCCGCCCAGCTTTTCTATGAGTGCAGCAGACGCGAGTGCAGTGCCTCCGGTTGCCAGCAGGTCATCAATCAGGAGCACCCGGGACCCCTTCTGGATCGAGTCGATATGCATCTCGATGATATCGGTCCCGTACTCAAGCTCGTACTCATGACTCACCTTCTCCGCCGGAAGTTTTCCCTTCTTCCGAATCGGCACGAATCCCTTGCCCAGTGCATAAGCGAGCGCTCCCCCGATGATGAAGCCCCGCGATTCTACTCCCACGATGATGTCGAACTTCAAGTCTCCCTGGATATACCGCTGGGTTAAACTGTCGATCACGAGCCTGAACCCCACGGGGTCTTTGAGAAGTGTGGTAATGTCCCGGAACATGATGCCTTTCTTCGGGTAATCGGCAATGGTCCGTATCCTCGATTTAATTGTCATGGCTTTCCCCCTATGAACATGCGCACAGGATTTTTCCGGTCTTCATCTTCGAGATGGTCTCCAGAAGAAGCCTCTTTACATTGTCGGCATTCTTATTCATGATGGCAAGGATCATCTCCCAGGTCACAGGCTCTTCCCCTTCCTTCCAGCAGTCATAGTCTGTCGACATGGCGATCGACTGATAGCAGAGCCCGGCTTCTCTCGCCAGAATGACCTCAGGCACCGTTGACATATTGATCACATCTGCGCCCAGTTTTCTGAACATGTGGGATTCGGCGACCGTGGAAAACCGCGGGCCCTCGATCGTCACGATCGTCCCTTTCGTATGGTATCGCAGTCTGAGCTCTTTCGCCGAAGCAGCCAGCAGCGCCCGCAGGCCCTCGCAGAAGGGGTTGCTCATGGGTGTGTGGACGACCTTTTTTTCGTGGAAAGTGAGAGGACGGTGCTTGGTGAAATCGATGAACTGGTCGAGGAAAACAAAGTCGCCGGGTCGGATGTTCTCCCGGAGGGACCCCACAGCGGTTGTTGCAAAAATATGCGTGCACCCTTCTTTCTTCAGGGCAGAGATGTTTGCCCGGTAATTAACGCCAGTCGGGTATATGGAATGTTTTCTCCCATGCCGGGCGAGGATGACTGTTTCAATGCCGTCGATGTTCCCGATGGTGAGGGGTGATGTCGGGATCCCAAAGGGCGTCTTCACCTTTTTTTCCCGTTTGCCCTTCATGAGCCGGGGATCATCCATCCCCGATCCGCCGATAATGCCGATCCTTATCTTGGTCATGCTATCTCCCCTTTGCGATTCGTTCTGCAGTAGAAAGGTAAATAAAAGGAACTTTTAAAGTCAAGCAAACGGGGCTCTGTCAGGCGAAAAGAGAAGCGGAGGAGCAGGATGTTTGAATCGCGAGACTTCCTAACTTCGGAACTTCTCAGGATGTGAATTTTCCCTTTTCTCCGGGGACAGAGGATGAGAGAATAGACTAAACCAGGGAGGCGGCATGTTCGAAGAGCAGCGCAAACATCCGAGATTTCCCCTGTTCGGCGTGGCCGAAGTGCGGGAAAAGGGACAGGAGCAACGGTATGTCCTTACCGCTCTCATCCAGAGCATATCCGAAGGCGGGGCGGGGCTGTACACGCTCCAGGCTGTTGCAGTGGGAACTCCCGTATCGGTAACCATCAAATTTACCGACAACCGGGGAAAAAACACATACGATGACGTGGAAGGGACCGTGGCATCGGTGACTACCCTGAAGGAGTTTTACTCCATCGGGATCGCCTTTCACGGCTTGATTGACCGGGAGAAGCAGCCGAACCTTTTCCTGCACTTTCATGAGGTGCTGAATCCAAAGGGATGAGACACCGCAGAAGTATGGCTGTGCCCGGCCCGGATCGCGGTCAGGGAGCTATTTCTTGACGACGAGGACTGCGCAGGGAGACAGCCCGATGACTCTCTCGGCGACGCTTCCCATGAACAGCTTCTTGAGGCCGGTCCTGCCGTGGCTTCCGACGACGATCAGGTCGCACCGCTTCTCCTTTGCCGTCTCGACAATGGTTTCATAGGGCCTTCCGCCGAGGACGAGCTGTTCGACCTTCACCCCTGCTTGCTGAGCCGCCGTGACGACGGACGTGACGCTCCGCTCCGAGACCGCAAGCATCTCGCGCGTCATGAGTTCGATCTGCTCCTGCGTGAAACCCGTATCAGGGCTGATGTTTGAGAGCATTTCGGAAGGCACCACGGAAACCGCGATGAGTTCAGACCCGCAGCGTTTTGCGATATCGATGGCCTTGGCCGCTGCGGCTTCACCGTATTTTGAACCGTCATTGGCCACGAGGATGCGTTTGCAGTTGATGACTGCCGCCCGGGGGACGACGAGCACGTTGCACGGCGCGTAGCCGATTACCTTGGAGGTCACGCTCCCGATGAACATGCGGTCCAGGGCTGACCGGCCGCGCCTGCCCATGACGATGACGTCGGCGTTCCTCTTTTCCGCCTCGTCGGCTATCGCCCTGTGCGGCTGGTCGTCCCGTCTGACGACGACCTCGCATTCGATGTTCTCTTCGGCGGCCATCCGCTTGATGGTGTCCAGATGTTCCCGGGCCTCCCGCTCTATCTTTTCGACGTACTTCAGGCCTTCTGTCTCGATCTCCGGATTTGTCTCGAGCACATGGATAATGGAGAACCGGGC
>JBLNHB010000155.1:0-4353 GCA_050268805.1 bacterium
CACAGAGGAGATAGTGTTTCTCGCCGTTCCACATGCCGGTTCTCTTGCCGTGGAGTCCCGGTTTCCACTCCCGGAGGATCTCTCCATGGCACTGGCCGCAGAGGATGTATGACTCGGTGAAGTCGACGAGCTTTCCGTTCGCGAGCCTGAGCTTGTCCCGGTTATCCGGATTGTGGCAGTCAAAGCACCAGCCTCCCGGCATGTGCTTGAGGGTGATCTCCTGGTGCATGCCTTCGAGCTTTCTCGGCTTGCGGTTCACGGGCATTCCCTCATGGCACTGGGAGCAGGGGAAAATACCGGGCGTGAAGGGAGGCTTCTCAACGAAGAACTTCTTTATGGCATCGTAATCCTCCGCGCCGGCAGCGTAGGGCGCCGTCAGCAAGAGAACACCGAGGAGAAACAAGAATATACCGGCCGCTGTTTTCCCTTCCCTCATAAATCATCCTTGAAACAGGTTTTGTTTTTATAATACCCGTTTCAGTGCGATTCCTTCAAATCGAAGACCGGCAGAATCCTGGTGATGATGTAGAACAGGACATAAGGCGTAATGATCACCATGAGCGCGCCGACGAGACCCTCTTTGAGCGTCTCGATGTCGTGGGGGATGATCGGGAGATGGTAGTGCATGTATCCGGCGAAGGTGAGGGAGAAAGACTGGCCGCCGATCACGACGTTCCACCGCATCATAAAAACACCGAAGAGAACGAGGAGTACGCCGAGTACGGCTCTCCGGATCGTGAGACCGGGAAGCGTGAAGATGAGAAACGGAATGAGGTTGCCGACCGCGTACTGGAGGATAAAGATGCTCGTGAAGTCCTTCCCGTAGATAACGCTCCGGAGCACATCCCAGGACTTCACCGCGGTATAACCGCGGAAGATGAGGTCGAGGAGTTCGAGGCTGATCGCAAAGATGAGGAAGAAGAGCAGATACCTGGCAGTTATCTTGATAACGCCGATCTCGACGCTCTTGAGATTTTCCTTTGACTGGAAGCGCTGGGTCGCGGTCATCCTGCGCGTGGCGAGGATTTTCCGGAGTTCCATAACAACGATATAGGTGATCATGCAGAGCGCGATGCCCGACACCACGGCGGACATAATAAAGATGACCGGCATGAGGGGCGTCATCCAGAGTGCGTTCGCCTTGACCGAACCGAAGATGAACCCCGCATATCCATGGAGGAAACAGGCGACAGGGATACCAACCCCGGCGAGGACTTTCACCGCCTTCTCATCCTTGTGGAGCGCTTTCTCGCTGATATCGTAGGAGCCGAGCGTCAGCAGATTGAAAATAAGCGAGCGAATTTTCTCCCCTCCGCCCTTGTCAGCTTTCGCACGCAAGGCCAGTGCTGTTTCAACGATAAATTTCCGGTAGACAAACCAGATCTCCGATGCGACAATAGCGCCGTAGGCGGAGAAGACGATCCCGAAGGCAGCAATCGCGGAGGTGAAGTGGGGCGTCATCATGACGTATATGCCCCGCTGGGGCTGTTGGAGATGCATCATGAGAGGCATCATCGCGACCGGCAGGAGGGCGAGAGAAAAGACGAGAGAAAATCTCGCCATGTCCTTCAGCTGCTTGATACCGAAGACATGGTAAAGGGACGAGAGGACAAAGGCCCCCGCGACAAGACCGGTCATGAAGGGATACATGACGATCTGAGCACTCCAGTAGATGTATTCATTCGGGGTGACGAACAGCTCTTTGACTGTCCAGACCTCTCCGTGAACGAACATGGCTATCGCACCTCCTCATCGAGACCGATATAGTAGACCTGTGGCTTGGTCCCGTACTCGCTCTTGAGGACACCGACCCGCTGGGTCGTCATGGCTCTGGTCACCGGGTCATTCGGGTCCTTGATATTCCCGATCTGGCGGGCGCCGAAAGGACAGGCCTGGACACAGGCTGACTTCATGCCCTTGGTGATCCGGTGGTAGCAGAAATTGCACTTTTCGGCAACCTTGTAGACCGGATGGAAGAACCGCACGCCGTAGGGGCAGGCCATAATGCAGTATCCGCATCCGATACACCATGACCTGTCCACAAGGACCACGCCGTCCGGGGCCTGGTAGGTGGCGCCGACCGGACAGACCTGCACGCAGGGAGGGTTTTCACACTGATTGCAGAGCTTGGGAACGAAGAACGCCTTCTTAATGTCTTCGTTCTTGATTTCCTGAACCTTGCCCGCTCCAAGGTCGATCTTATTCGTAATGAAGCCGTCCCGCGCGCCCTTTGGGGTGTCGGCAAACAATCTCCCGTCCTTGGTCAGGACATACCGTTCAACCCAGGTCCTCGTCACATTGGCGTCATAGGGGATCTCGTTCTCCTGTTTGCAAGCCTTGACGCAGAGGCCGCAGCCCACACACTTGTACGTGTCAACAAGGAACGCCCACCGGACCTTCGACTGTTCTGATTTGATTGCAGCGAGAATTTTTTCGGGACTGATGATCTCGAGCGCTGCGAACGGCAATGCCATGCCTGCGATACCCTTGATGGTTGTCTTTATGAATTCTCTCCTGTTCACTATATTCTCTTCCTCAATGTCGGTTGGTGAGGGTTATGACATTCGACACATGTTTTATCAGGATGGTGTTCTCCGGGATCGATGCCCCTGATATTCGCCCTTCCGCTCGAAGGATAGATCAGCGGGTAATGACACCGGAGGCACTGCTCCCTGCTCTTGTCAATCGCCAGTTTCGGCGGATTGGAAGGATGCTCGATGGCAGGACCGTGGCAGTTCTCGCACTGGATGATCCCATGGAATGTCTTCTCGATCATTTCGAGTTTTTCGGGATGGCAGTCCCTGCAGTACTCTTTGCCGAGGTACTTCACCTGGAACTTTCTCCAGTCCTCGATGTTGCCTTCCCGGTACCACCCGTACATGTAGCCCCGCTCATGAACGCCGAAGTCCTTGGGGACATAGAACGCTCTGATGATGAACATGAGAACAACGACAGCACAAACGACAAACAACGGCCGCCAGACATGGCTTTTCATCTTACCTCCGGGGCAGGAGTCTCTTCACCCGTTCTCCTTCTGGTAGTATTGTACCTTTTCTATTCGCGCTGTCAAGCTCCGGCCTTGATGAAGCGCATCGGCTCCCGGTATTCGTGGCAGCTTGTGCAGCTCTCCCTTGCGACCTTCGGGGTGACTCTCCAGGAGTGGGGCTTGTGGCACTGCACGCACTTCATTCCCACGACCTCGATGTGCGTCTTGTGCTGGCCGACGTTGATGATCTGGGGATGGCAGGAGATGCAGGTCCCGTAATCCGGCCGGACCTTCGCATGGGGCTTGTGGCACTCATAGCAGTAGAACTGCATCGGTGCATCCTTCGGCACCGTGATCTTGACCGCTTTCTTGATCGTCTCGGGTTTCGGCTGGTGGTGCTTCACGTCCAGGGTGCCGTCACTGATGAGCTCCCGCCTCACTGATTCGTCGCCATGGCAGAAGAGACATTTCTTTCTCCCCGGCTTGAGATCAGCGGAGCGGTCGGTATGGCAGTTCAGGCAGGCGAGCCCCTCCATCCCTGCTCCGTGCACCTCTTTGTTCTTGTGGCACTGTAGGCAGAACCGCTCCTCGACATTGAACTTGTGGGTAATGTAGCCGTGGCACCGGGCGCATTCGATCTGCTGCATGAAGTAATGCTTCGCGTGCATGCGGGAATTATTGATGAGCTCGGCATTCGGGAACCGTTCGTCCTTCTCCCAGTGGCACTTGATGCAATAATGCCAGGGCACGATGATCTTGCCGTGCCGCGCGGGGACCGATGTGGGTCTGTGGATGACAAAGGTGATGAGCAGCTTGTTCGCCTCGGGAATGGAGAGATGGTGGCAGTCGTGGCAGTTGATGTCCTTGTGCTCGCTCTCGACCCAGGCATCAAACGCCGGCTTCATGAGGTGACAGCTCACGCAGAATTTCGGGTTGTTCTGAGTAAAGTCATAAAATTTAAAAGAAACGATCCCCGCCCCGACCATGATAAGGAGGAGCAGAAGAGCGATGATGATCTTTCCCTTCAGGGAGATGCCCTCTTTCAGCCACTGCAGTTTCTTAAACACCCGTTACCTCCTTGATTCAGCACTGACGAAACGCCTCGTATGCCGCGCTGACTGTTTTCTCTACGTCTTTTTCTGTATGGGCGAGGGACATGAAGCCTGCTTCAAACTGAGACGGCGCCAGATTGACCCCCTGCTTGAGTATTTCCCGGAAGAACCTCCCGAACTTTTCGGTGTTCGTCTGTTTTGCCGTCGCATAATCGGAGACCTCTCCTTCGGTAAAATAGGTGCAGAACATAGTCCCCGCCCGGTATGCTTTCGTTCTCACCCCCGCCCTCTTCGCGGCATCCTTCATGCCTTCTT
>JBLNHB010000156.1:0-3240 GCA_050268805.1 bacterium
TCCTTCTCTTCCCGCGAAACGAGGCGGAAACCGTGCTTTTCATAGAAACGGATCGCCCAGGTCGCATCCGCCCAAGTTCCAATGAGAAGGGGGCGGGTCGTCATCTGCCTGAGATGGAAAAGCAGTTTCCCTCCGATGCCCTGATTTCGCATCGCCGTCCGGACATAGGCGTGCCTGATAAGCGTCACATCCTGTACATCCTGAATGCCCATCACGCCGATAAGCTCGCCATTTTCTTCATAACCCCAGAATGCGACACCGCTCTCTATCTCATGGCGTAAATATTCCTCCGGCATGTAGGGATCGTTCCATCGGTCTGAGGGGATGACCCCCTTGTATGCCCGGGCCGCATCGTTGATGATCTCAAGGGTTGCCTCAAAATCGTTGTCAGTGCATTGCCTGATCATAGAACCATCCTTTACCTTATTCTACAAAAAGAGAGAGTATGGAGCCACGATCTTCTTCAGACGATTGATCTGCTATGGAAGGTCATGAGGGAAACGACGTCGGCGCGGGAATCAGGGCCGATAACTTCTTTAGAGCAATGGCATCTGCCCTTTTATCTCTTTCTTCTCTGTTTCCCCGAATATCGCTATCGTGCCGTAGGCCCCGTCATATCCCGGCTCGATATGGACCTGTCCCGCGCGCATTCTCCCGATCGCCTCACTGATTCGGGGAGAGCCGGCCCGCTGGATGTCATTGAGCGGGGCATCCAGGAGGACCGTGAACTCATTGCCGAGTTGTGCGAGGAGGCTAAGGTGCTCCCGCTCGACTTTCTTGCTGCTAACACCGACCTCGAGGGCTTCAGCGAGGATCTCCTGCAGGGGAATAACTGAGCGGAACGGCAAAGCGCCGGGAGCAAGGGCGCCGTTCTCCCGGTCGGCGAGTTTCTCGACGCGGTGCATGACACCGATCGTCAGCTTCTTTCCGCACACAGGGCAGAGATAGTTCCGCCCTCTTGTTTCGCGCGGAGAGAGCCGGACATTGCAGGCGCGATGGCCGTCATAGTGATACTTGCCTTCTTCCGGAAAGAATTCAATGGTTCCGAGGAGCCCTTTCCGTGTCCGGAGGGCATTCACGATGGACAGGTACGAGACATCCGTATCGAACATATTCGCCTCGCGGCCGATCTTTGCGGCGGAGTGGGCATCGGAATTGGAGATGAGCGTTATCCGGTCGAGTGCCGAGAGACGCCGGTTCATCGCAGGATCGGATGACAGGCCGGTCTCGATCGCGTGGATGTGCGGTGTCAGCTCGTCGAAGCACTCCTCCAGGGAATCGAACCCCGATTCAGAACCGAAGACCGAAAAGTGGGGGGTCCATGCATGGGCAGGGATGAGAATGACGTCGGGAGATGAATCGAGAACGATCTTCAGGAGTTCTTTTGCGTCAAGCCCGAGGATGGGTCTTCCGTCCGACGAGAGGTTCCCGATCTTCGATAGGGCGGTGTTGATGTTCCCGGCAACGGAACCATCAGGGGCAAAGACAAGGCAGTGGACCTTCCGCGTTTTCCCCTTCCTGCTGTAGATGCAGCTGATTTCGGCGGTGAGCATGAAAAAGACATCGGCACTACACGAACCGGGAATGTCCTTTCCCTGATATGCATCCTTGAGCCTCAGGAGTCCATTCCCCGATGGCTCCAGCTTCTTCCGCAGTTCCTTGAACCATTCCGGATGGGTGAAGTCGCCGGTGCCGATGACAGTGATGCCCTTGAGCTGCGCCCATTTCCAGATGCTCTCAGGCGACATGTCGCTGCTCGTTGCGCGGGAATATTTTGAGTGGATGTGGAGGTCGGCAATGTACCGCATGGAGGATTATACCACTCCAGCCATCACGGAGAGACCCAATTATTGGCCAAAGGGCGGCCTCGATATCGATTTGAGATCGACTCTTCAGGCTTGACAAGGCGTAACCGTATCGGTTACATTTGAACGTGATAGTATCATTTGCGCACAAAGGGCTTGAACGGTTTTACCGTACCGGCGCAACATCAGGCATTCAGGCGATGCACGCTGGACGGTTACGACTGATTCTTACTCTGCTTGACGCGGCTGTCGTAGCCACGGACATGGACGCTCCCGGTCTGAGACTACACAGACTGAAAGGAAAGAAGAAAGATATCTGGGCTGTCACGGTACAGGCCAATTGGCGGGTGACGTTCAGGTTCGAAGGCGGCAATGCCGACATTGTGAATTATGAAGATTACCATTGAGGAGGTATTGTTATGAGCATGCACAATCCGGCTCATCCCGGGGAAGTCTTAAAGGAGTTGTGGCTCGGACCTTTGGGCCTTACGCTTACCGAGGCTGCCGTACGGCTGGGCGTAACCCGTAAAACGATATCCAAGATCGTCAATGGGCATGGAGCCATTACACCTGAAATGGCGCTGAGACTCGAAATTGCTTTCGGTACGTCGGCCCAGGCATGGATGAACATGCAAACCGCTTATGATCTGTGGCAGCTATCGGGGTTGCGAAAGACGCTGCGCGGATCTCTGCGACATACTGCTTGAGGCAAATTACTTTAAGGGGACGGGGTTCAAAGAGCCCCATGTTCTCATTCTTATCATCAGATGACCTATTTCCTGTCCTGCCGCGGACGCAGTACAACCGCGTGACTTCTTCGGATTCTTGGATTCTCTGCAGCTTCAAAGCCGGCGCTTTGCGCGGCGGAGACGGTTTTGTCGAACTCCAGCTTCGATACATGTCCCCTGGGTTCAGCGAGCAAGAACCTTCCGGATGGTTTGAGCGTAGCGTATATTTCGGAGAACAGGCGCTCTTTATCAGGCACCTCATGGGCTAAAGCATAGGCCAGGGCGAAATCGATTCTTCCCGCAATATCGTTCAGTTCAAGAGAGTTCTGATTGCACGTCCTCGCATCAATCCTTTCGGCAAGTTCCGCCTTCTCAGCTCTCTTTATGAGACCTCTGATCATTTTTTCCTGCAAATCGACACACATAACCCTTCCTCTCCCGCCGACCATCTTCGCCATCGGCAGAGAAAAAAATCCCATGCCGCATCCGACATCCAAAACATTCATGCCCTCTTTTATATATGGCCTCAAGACCTCTTCGGGGTTCTCCCACAAACGCCTCAGAGGACTCGCCAATAGATACCCTAACCACCAGGGACAGACTCTATGCCGCAATTAGCACCTCACGGGGGAGGAGATTGTCTTCTCCCATTGCCTAATCAGTTTCTATTTGTTTTGAAATATATTCCTTATATGAATATTGTATCA
>JBLNHB010000157.1:0-2723 GCA_050268805.1 bacterium
CGGGTCTGCATAGCCCGCGCCCTCATCAACAATCCCTCTCTGCTTCTTGCCGACGAACCGACAGGGAACCTCGACCGGGAGAACACAAAAAACGTCCTTGAGCTGCTGAGAGAGCTCCACAACCAGGAGCACTTCACCATCGTCCTCGTTACCCATGACCCCTTCGTCTCACAGTGGGCGGAACGGGTCCTCTGCATGGAGGATGGCAGGATAACCGGCGATGAATGCATTCGTAAGTGAGGCGTTTCTCCTCGGTGTGAAAGAGGGGCTCAAGCTCTCCCTCTGCACAGTGCTTGTCCTCGCTTTCCTGAGAGAGAGAAGTCTTTCCTTTGCCCGAGGCTCGCTCTTTGCCGGAATCGGGCTGATCTCGCTCGCTTCCCTCCTGGTTGTGACGGTTCAGGTCACTCCCGGGATGCGGGATGTCATCACGAAACTGGTTGGGTACGTGTTCGGCCTCTTCTATTTTTTCTCCCTCGGAGCGCTCTATCACACAACCGGAACGGACCTGCTCGGACCGCTGAAGGGAATGTTCCGCAGCCGGACCTTCATCGTGTCAGTGGTCTTTGTTCTCACCGCGCTCTATTCATTGCCGGACATGGCTGCGGCTTCCCTGTTTGTTGCGGATCTCTTCTCTCTGGCTGATGGTGCAAAGGGGGTGCTGTTTTCGGCTGCAGCTGGTTTCTTTGCCTCCTGTGCAGTGGTTATCTTGATCGTTCCAAGAGTCAAGGTGAATTTCATACGGCTCTTCGACCTGCCTCAGCTCCTCCTCTTCCTCGCCCTTGTCAAACTGGTGGCAGGAGGAGTCAAGGGGGCCGCCGAATTCTCCCTGATACCCACGGTGCAGGGCGGCCTCATGAAGCTCGTCCATGATGTGGTGCACCAGGCCTTTGTTATTCTGATCGTGCCTGACCACCCGATCCTGAGTACGACAACGTGGAATTTTATCGGTATTCTCTTCGGCCGGACTGCAGGGTTATGGCTCTCCCTCGTCCTGCTCGTAGTCCCGCTCTTCATCTTTCTCAGGAAGCACTTCACGGCAGCGATTTCAGTACCCGGGGAGGTGAAGGGAAAGGCGGTCCGGAGGAAGTTCGTGAAGGCGATCAAGGATGACCGGGTCCTGAAATCACTGCCCATACTGGTATTCATGATTTTCATCGTCAGCATCTGGTTCATCGAGAGGGGGGAGGGCGGCGCAAAGCTCTACAAACCGGAACCGGTTCCGGTCTCAGCCGAGCAGGGAAAGGTAGTAATACCCATCAATTCACCCGTCGGAGACCTGAGGGACGGGATGATGCACAAGTATTCCCTCACCCTCGGCGCTGACACGGTGCGCATCCTGATCATGCAGAAGAAAGACGGCAGGCTCGCGGTCTGTCTCGATGCCTGCGAGATCTGCGCTCCTGACGGGTATGCACAGGCGCCGGAGCACGTTATCTGCATATACTGCAACACGCCGATCCCTATCGAAACCCTGGGGAAACCGGGCGGTTGCAATCCCATTCCCTTGCCGGCGCTCATCACGGATAAGGAAGTTGAGATTACGCTCACGGACATCGCGGAGAAGTGGAAGAAGGTGAAATCAGGCGCGACCAAGGAGGCTATCGAGCAATGAGGCGCATGAAAACGCTCTTCTCTCTCCTGGGATCGAAGACTCTCACCCTCTGGCTGTCAGGGATAATCGTTTTCTATTATCTTACGGCAGCCGTATGGTTCAAGGAAGCCTTTGCGACCTTTGTGGGATTCATAGAAAACAACCCCCTGTTTCAGCTCTGGTATGTTCTCTTTTTTCTCAATATTTCGATCAGGATCTTCCTGTTCGTCAAGAAGGAATGGCATGCAAAGAGAAAGCTTTTCTTCAAGCTGCCGGTCTCCCTCGGGCTGGTTATTCTCCTTTTTTCCTTTTTTATGAGCATCAATGTCCGCGAATTCAGGTGGTTGCTTCTCGGCGAGGGTGATCCGGTTGATATCCCCTGGGAAAGCACCTCGCTCCGTGTAGTCAAAGTTGATCCCGCGATTGAAAAGAACCTGCTCAGGACCGACGACTCAAGGATCTTCAATTATGAGCCGGTCATCACTCTCGCAGACCGCTTCAACACCCTGTACAGGATCGGAGCCTACCCGCCCCGGAAGATCGGAAGAACGTATATGCATGTGCTCAATTTCGGCATTGGTCCGGGTGTGGAACTGGCAGAAAACGACAAAGAGGTCTCAAAGGGGTATGTCGCATTGCGGCTGATCCCCTTCGGCAATGTGGATTCTTTCGAAATGCCTCCCTATCCGTATAAGTTTAGTCTCACCGTTCTTCCCAATAAGGTGGTAACGAGAGGCGCGGAAACCGCCAGGGAGTACGATATCGAGCATCCTCTCTATGAAGTACAGGTAGCAAAGGGCGACAGGATCATCTTGAAAGGTGAGGCGTCCGAACAGCCGCTGTCCTTTGACGGATCCATGTCCCTCCGTTTTTTCACTCCATCCTACTGGGTTTTGCTCGAAGTTGCCTATGACCCCTTTCTGCTGTGGTTCCTTGCAGGCATTGTCCTCTCTCTCGCGGGTCTTTTCCTCTATCCGTTTCATTATTTCATCCGGAACGCTTCACTATAGGTGAAAAAGTTACGATACATTTTCGACGTAGAGGTTTGATGGATCATTACGCTCGGGCATATCCTATCTTCAGCCGAATCAGAGGGTGGAGGAGGGTACAGGGTATGCTGGAAAGTCTTCGG
>JBLNHB010000158.1:0-4792 GCA_050268805.1 bacterium
GCTGCCGCCGAGGTCATCGTGAATCCCGTCGCGAAATATGTGTTCAAGACGCCCCAGAAGGACAGCTATGCGGTAATCAAGATCTTCCAGCAGATGAAGAAGATGGGCATCTCGAAGGTCGGGGTATTGTCCAGCAACACGGGGTTCGGCAAGGCCGGCAAGGAACAGATCGAGAAGCTCGCTCCCGAGTACGGAATCCAGATCTTGGTCAACGAAGTCTACGACAAGGCGGCCACTGACCTCACCGCAGAGGTGACCAAGCTCAAAGCCGCGTCCGTCCAGGCCCTGATCAACTGGTCGATCGAACCTGCGCAGTCCATCGTGATCAAGAATGTGAGACAGATCGGGTTGACCATCCCGATTTTTCAGAGCCACGGATTCGGAAACATCCAGTATGTGAAAACAGCAGGCGCTGCCGCAGAAGGAGTCATCTTCCCCGCGGGCCGACTCCTCGTCGCCGACACCCTCTCCGACAAGAATCCGCAGAAGCCCGTACTCGCGGATTACAAGAAGAAATACGAGGCGAAGTACAAGGAGGAGGTAAGCACCTTCGGCGGCCATGGTTATGACGCCCTCATGGTCCTCGTGAGGGCGCTCAAGGAAGCCGGCCCGGATGAGGAGAAGGTGAGAACCGCGATCGAGAACATGAAGGGGTTCATAGGAACCGGCGGCGTGTTCAATTTCTCGCCCGAGGACCACAACGGGCTCGACATCAACGCCTTTGAAATGCTCACGGTGAAAGAAGGCAAGTTCACAGTTCTGGAGAAATAGTTGGTTGCAGGGAACTGAACCAGGGAGTGTCCGGCTGTTCGGACACTCCCTGTTGTTTGATGAAATATATCCGTTTGATAGTATTTCCGGTGTCCGGCAGTTGACGTACACCGTATAATTCTATACCCAAGGAGGATGAGAATATGAAGGGACTGAGGTTGTTCGCAATCATTATGTCAATTATTGTCATTTTCGCTTCGCCGGTCCTGGCGGAAGAATTCATTAGAATCGGGGCCCTTCTGTCCGTCACCGGGCCTGCCTCATTCCTCGGTGCTCCCGAGGCAAAGACCCTCGAAATGCTCGTTGAAGACCTCAACGCAAAGGGCGGTATCAACGGAAAGAAAGTTGCGTTGATCATCAAAGATACGGCAAGCAGCCCCGAGAAAGCGGTCTCATTTGCGAAGCAGCTCATCGAGGAGGAGAAAGTCTTCGCCCTCATCGGTCCCTCCACGAGCGGAGAGACCATGGCGATCAAGAACATCGCCGAGGAGGGAAAGACAATTCTCCTTTCCTGCGCAGCTGCCGAGGTGATCGTGAATCCCGTGGCAAAATACGTCTTCAAGGTGGCGCCGAAGGACAGCTATGCCGCCGAAATGATTTTTCGCCGGATGAAAAAAATGGGAATCACGAAGATCGGTGTCCTTTCGAGCAACACCGGTTTCGGAAAAGGGGGTAAGGAGCAGCTCGAGAAGCTCGCTCCCGGACATGGAATCACTATCGTTGTCAGCGAAGTTTACGACAAAGCGGCCACTGATCTCACTGCCGAGGTAACCAAGCTCAAGGCGAACAATGTTCAGGCAATCGTCAACTGGTCGATCGAACCTGCCCAGTCGATCGTGATCAAGAACGCCCGGCAAGTCGGCTTTGAGGTCCCCATTTTCCAGAGCCACGGTTTTGCCAATATCCAGTACGCGAAGGCAGCAGGGGCCGCTGCCGAAGGTGTCATCTTTCCGGCAAGCAGGATCGTCGTCGCCGACCTGCTGCCCGACAAGAATCCTCAGAAAGCGGTGATCATGGCGTACAAGAAAGCCTACGAGGCGAAATTCAGGGAGGACGTGAGCACCTTCGGCGGCCATGCCTATGACTCCCTGAAAATCCTTGAACGGGCCGTCAGGGAGGCAGGGACGGACCGGGAGAAGGTGCGCTCAGCCGTCGAGACCATGAAGGGGTTTGTGGGAACCGCCGGAATATTCAATTTCTCTCCCGAAGACCATAACGGCCTCGACATTGACGCTTTCGCCATGCTCACGGTGAAAGACGGCAGGTTCGCCCTTATGGAAAAGTAAGAGTGATAGAGAAGTGTATCCCCTTGTGCGGGGAATGAAGGTGGGTGATCATCCTCACCTCGCCCTACCTCCTCCCCGAGAGCGAGGAACCCTTGTAAGGCATGCACTAAGTAGAGAGAATGTTCATTGAGCTTTTTTTCCAGTACCTCGTCGCCGGCCTGACCTACGGCACGATCTATGCGATCGTCGGCATCGGGTTCAATATCATTTACAACACCACCGGGATCATCAATTTCGCCCAGGGAGAGTTTGTCATGCTCGGCGGCATGACCGCCGTGACCCTGAATACCTTTCTGCCGCTTCCCGCAGCGATCATTGGCGCCGTCATGATCACCATGATCATCGGGGCGTTGATCGAGATTGTCTTCATCCGCTGGCTGGTGAAGCCTTCCGTCCTCAGGATGGTCATCATAACGATCGGGGTATCCATACTGATCAGGGAAGGAGCACTTCTTGTATGGGGGGAAGGCGTCAGGTCCCTGCCCTACTTCACTGGCAACGAAATAACCTCCCTGTCAATCGGGGAAGTCCGCCTCTCCCCGCAGGTAATCTGGAGCCTCGGAGCATGCACGGTCATCGTTGTCCTCCTCAACATCTTTTTCAAGTTTACGATGCTCGGAAGGGAGATGCGGGCCTGTGCCGCTAACCGGGAGGCCGCCCTGCTCTGCGGAATTCCGACAAAAAACATGGTCACCCTCTCTTTCGTCCTCAGTGCCGGAATCGGTGCGCTCGCCGGTTGTGTGGTATCACCGATCACGCAAACTCAATATAGTATCGGCGCCGGACTCGCGATCAAGGGGTTCACCGTCGCCATCCTCGGCGGACTGGGCAACAGCATGGCAGCAGTCGCGGCAGGTTTCATCCTGGGCATTCTCGAATCATTCAGCATCTGGGTCATGCCGACCGCTTATAAAGATGCGATTTCGATCACTATCCTGCTTGCGATGCTCTTTCTCAGACCGAGCGGCCTCTTCGGAAATAAAGAGGCGTCCAGCCTGAGGGAATTCTGATGCTTTCCTCACGCTATATGCATATCGGCATCCTCCTCATGGCGGTTGCGGCTGTCCAGGTCGGAACGCAGATGACGGGAAAGGAATTCTACCTTACCCAACTGATCATGGCTGCGTACTACTCCCTGATCATTATCGGGCTCTGTCTCCTCATGGGATTTGCAGGGCAGATATCCCTGGGCCATGCAGGTTTCTTCGCCATCGGAGGGTACGCAACGGCTTTTTTGACCACGTTCGATTTTACGCCGTACAAAGACAAAGCGGTCCTTTCCATCCTTGCACGGATCCACATCCTCGTCGCACGGCAGGACCTCTATGGCGGCACCATACTGAGCTTCGAGCCCTGGGCAGCCTTTCTGATCGCCGTATTAGTAACAATCCTCATCGCTTTTATGATCGGTATCCCCGTCCTGAAGCTCAAAGGGCACTATCTCGCCATGGCGACGCTCGGGTTTGGGACGATCATCTACAGCACCGTCCTCGGGACTCAGAAATTCGGCGCTGCCGACGGGATTTCGGGTGTTCCCCCCTTCGTGCTGGTACCCGGACTGAGCGTGAGCGGCGCGATGCCCATGCGCATCCGGAACTATTACATCGCCTGGTCCCTCGTCGCCGTCGGCATGCTGCTCCTCCAGAATCTCATCCATTCGAGAATCGGGAGGGCGTTGCGGTCGATCCACAGCGCTGAGGATGCTGCAAACGCCATGGGCGTTGACACCGCCCGGTTCAAGCTCAACACCTTTGTTCTGAGCGCGGTCTTTGCTGCTGTTGCGGGTGTCTTTCTCACCCACTTCAACGGGGGCATAGGGCCCTCTGAAGCCTCGATCATGAAGTCGGTCCGGTACGTGGCAATTGTGGCTGTGGGCGGCATGTCGAGTCTCTGGGGCACCTTGGTCATGAGCGTCATCCTCAATTTTTTGTCTTTACGCGGCTACTTCGGCGCGTATGACGATGCCGTATTCGGCGGCATTTTGATCCTCATCATGCTCTTCTCTCCCGAGGGCATTTTGCGGCTCAATATCCGTGGAGTCATCAGGAGGCTCTTTCCCAAGCCGGAAGGAGCCGAGGCACCATGACAAACCTCCTTGAAGTTCGTGATATCAGCAAGCGCTTTGGGGGGCTCCAGGCTGTAAGAGAGGTGAACTTTACCGTCAGGAAAGGTATGATCAAGGCGGTCATCGGTCCCAATGGAGCAGGCAAAACAACCCTCTTTCATCTCGTTTCAGGTTTCCTCGTTCCCGATTCAGGAAGCATCCGCTTCAAGGGAGAGCCGATCCAGGGCAAGAGCCCGTATCAGATCGCTGCACGGGGTCTCTCCCGCACCTTCCAGCACATCAAGCTCTTTTCCCATATGACCGTGCTCGATAACGTCATGGTCGGACGCCATACCAGGAGCAGGGCCGGGTTTCTTGCAGGCATGCTCAATCTCCGCTGGACGCGACGCGAGGAAAGAGCGATCCGGGACAAATCCCTCGAGGTCATGAACTTTTTCGGGATCGGCTCGCTTGCTGACGCCGATGCAACAAGTCTTTCCTATGGCCAGCAGCGCGTTGTGGAGCTTGCCCGGGCCCTTGCCTCGGAACCCGAAATGCTCCTCCTCGATGAGCCTGTGGCAGGCCTCAACATGCGGGAAACCGCGGATATGGCGCGACTCATCGCGAAGATACGGGACCTCGGCATCACCGTCCTGATCGTCGAGCACGATATGTCGCTCGTCATGAACAT
>JBLNHB010000159.1:0-10434 GCA_050268805.1 bacterium
AACCACGGTGAACGCCTTGGCGGTCGGCCTGCGCATCTCCTTAAAGACCGAGCCGTCTTCAAAGGGCTTATCAGGGGCGGGCAGCTTGTTTACTTTATTGCATGCCTGCTCGCAGCTCCGACAGCCGACGCAGGCGGTCAAGTCGGTGAGCACGCCGAAGCTGTCGGGGTACCCTTCAAACTCCTTGCTTGCGTACGCTTTCACCGCACTACCGAGGATGGCGCCTCCGCTTGCCGCGGTGACGGCCTTGAGAAAGGCCCTCCGGTTCAGGCCGGAGTGACTCTTCTCTTCCGTTTCTTCTTCTTTTCTCTCATCACTAAGGGGGTTGTCGCGTTTCATGGAAATAAAAGCCCTCCTTTATTTGTTCGATGGTGCTGCCATCGCTGATGGGATATGAGCAGCAGTAACTTTCTGCATCTTCTTGGCATGGCATAATTCGGTGCATCCCTTGGGATCGGTCCCCACGTTGTTCATGCCCCGGTGACACTCGAAGCATTTGCCGTGATAGGCGACCTTCAGAGACGGGGTCCCTGGATTTGCCGGATCAGGCTTGTCATGGCAGGTCCTGCAGGACAGGAATGAACTCGTTACGGATTTCTTGTACACCGACTTGTCGATTGCATGGCAGCCGCTGCATGACATTGCTTTCCCGCTCGGATGCTCATGGTGGCACGCTGCACAGCTGCTCGAGATCGCGACGTGCTTCTCATGGTCGAATTTCACCGCTTCATATTGATCCTCGATGCTCTTCAGAGTGACCATGGAAGGCGCCGCTCCCGGATTCCCGGCATGGACCAGCGGTATGGAAAGCATACAAAGGCTCATGATAATAATACTCAGGAGTGTTTTTTTCATGTTTCACTGCTCCCTTCGCTTATTTGGATATGTGGATGGTTATTTCTTTTCATCGAGTGCACCCTTTTTCTTCCGCTTCCCGGTAAAGTATGCCTCCATCGGTCTCCACTCAAAGGATACCCGTGTACCGAGCATCGCCATGAGGCCATTGGCTCCCTTCACCAGGAGTTCAATCACGCCGAGGAAGAGCGCGAAGAAGAACGCGAAAGGCACCGAAACGACGTAGGCAATTCCGATAAAAGGTGCGGCGGCAATTCTTCCGACGGTTTTGAAGACATTCCCGAACCCTGTCTGCCTCACGTAGGACAGGTCTTCCTGTCCTGCATTTGCCATTGAGTGGAACGGACGCGGTTTCAGTATTTCCCAGAACAGGATGAACACTGCCAGCGTGCCGAGCATGATAAGATATTCAACTCCCTTGATATGGGTTACAAAATCATATAACGTATGCATGGACTTCCTCCTTTCAGGAAAAGATTCCCGCACACAGGCGGGTTCTCTAACTTTTTTCCTTTTTTCTTTTCTTCTTGCCTGACAGATACGCCTCTGTAGGCTTCCATCCGAATGTGGAGATGCTCTTCAGCCACCTGAAGAGAGACCCGATCAGTTTACCGCCGCCGAGCACTGCCACGGTGCCGATGGCAATGAACGGCAGGGCTATTACATACAAGAGCCCGAGGAGCGGACCGGCAATAAGCATGATCGCTGCCGGCAACCTGAGAAACTTCGTTGTTTCGTTTCCCGGAAGGACATCTTCATTTTCGATATCAACCCTGGTTCCTTCCTTGATGTTCCAGTATGTTCCCTTCCCGACCTTCTGCCCTCCAGAGTGTCTCAGCATTTTTTTCACCTCCTTTTCATAAGTTTTCTGTTTTCTGCTTACTCCAGAATAGCAAAAGAAAAAGAAAAAGGTAATAGGAATAACTTCTTAGATGTCTATGGAATATTATCCCACCGGGAATGAGGCGTAAAAATCGCCAACTATTCCACCATACTCTCAGAAATCTTAATTAATTCAAAGGGATTTACCATTCCTATGACATGGATCCTGTATTTGCCCTCGTGCCAGGTCAAGCTGCTGCAACGAATACCCTCGCGGCAAACACCGACTTCAAGGAGTGCTTTTCTCCCCTTTATAAGATAATCCGAGCGTTCCTGGAGCGTGACCATCCTGATAGCGCTGTCAAGAACCCGGTCATCCGACGAGGTCTGGGAGAGCACGAGGCCGATCATATCGCTTCCGGCACGGGTGAATTCCATGAAGACCGCGGCAAAGGGTCTTTTCTGGGCATAGATGTTGGCCGGTGGCCAGAGAAATTCCTGGGGGAAATAGGAAGGCACATAGATAACTTCCTGATTCCAGCGGATTCTGACCTCTTCGATAGAGGCATACCGTCTCAGGGTATCCTGTTGCAGCATGTCAGGCAGCCAGTTAAGAAGAGACAATACCACCAAGATCAGGATGATGACTACAGCGAACTTCAAAAAGTTGCGTATTCGTATCTCCATGCACCTGCCCCCATTCTTTACACGATGAAATACGTAACGGCCGTAATAGCCGCGATGGTCAAAGAAAACACAGTCCAGCCTGAACGAGTTTCGAGATGTTCTCCCTCTTCTAGTCTCCTGATCCTCTCCTCAAGGAGGAGCAGGTGACCCTGTTCCTCGATCGTCTGCTGCCCGTCCTCCTCTTCACGCTCATGAACGCTGCGGTCCTGGAGAAAGATTCTCAATGTCTGAGCAAGAACCTGCGGTTTTCCGGTCATGGCAACCGCAATGTTGTCACAGACCTTTTCCTCCTCATGGACCGCTCTTCTGAACTCGAGCAGGGCTATGGGGTTGAAGAATACCAGTACCCTGAGAATGAACACGACCGTGAGCAGGGGCATTTTGTTTCTCCTGACATGGGCAATCTCATGGGCGATCGCCGCCTGGAGCTGCTCTGTGTTCAGGTGTTTCACCAGGCCGGTAGACAGGAAAATCGCCGCCCTGCTGCCTGTTCTTGAAAACAGCAGGGGATCGTCATCAAGAATGAAAATATCAGGCCGGTCAGCGGGAAGTCCCTCGATGATCTGGGCGACTGCAGGATCGTCGGCAGCAGGTTTTGCATCCTGAGGGAATATTCTTGTTTCGGCAACGTGCTGAATGATCGGGATCAATTCCTGCAGCAGGAAGATGAGCGAGGTAATGACCAGGAGGGCAGCAAATATCCATCCGAGGGAAAATGTTCCCACTATGGCCATGTTCATCCACCGGCTGCTGTCGAAGAGCGCGTCGAGCCTAAAGGAGATCGAGGTCCGGGCCGGATTGATCAGATGGAACAGGGGGACCGAAAAGAGAGGGAAGAGGACAGCGATGAGCGAAAACCTCTGCTTTATGGCCGGGTCCCGTATTTGCCAGATAGCAAGCGCCCTGTCAGCGATCAGCGCAGCGATGAGGGAGTGGAAAAAGGCCTGGGTCGCGTAGATTCCCATGTACGAATTGAAAAAAGTACCTATGCTCATGAATTCTGTCGGTTCCGCATTTCCTGTCTGTCCATAGGAAATCCCGCCTGAGAAATTATACCCACAATTCGTGATTAATGCTATGAAAAGCACAATGCCCTTGCGGTTGGGAGAAAGGAAGGATCTCTCCTCGATGTATGATGCGTATCATACCGGAATTCAGCGCGGATGGAATATCATAAGCAATGAGCGCGCGGAGGGCATATATCGGGAGGGTGCGATACGCTGTGCAGGGTGTCTTTCTTCTCCTCACGGCCCTCATAGGATACCGGTTTTATCAGTTCGTCCTCCATTTCAGGGAACCGTCCTTTCCCTTTGTCCAAAGGCCTCCTTCCGTGGATGCGTTCCTCCCCATTGCGGGGTTCATGTCATTCAAGTACGTTCTCTTTAACCGCATGATTGAGCCGATGCATCCCGCTGCATGCATCATGTTCACTGCGATTGTGGGATCGGCTTTCCTCATGAGAAAAGGGTTCTGCGGATGGGTTTGTCCGGTGGGCGCCATTTCCCAGTATCTCTGGATGGCCGGGGAAAAGCTCTTTGGAAAGAATTTCAAGATGGAGAAATCCGTGGACATCGCGCTCCGGTCGCTCAAATATGTCCTCATGGCACTCTTTCTCTTCCTCATCGGGATCGCCATGACGCCAAGCATGATGGCCCTCTTCTTTATCGCGGATTATTATAAGATGGTTGACGTGCGGATGCTGCAATTCTTCGCCGACATGTCCATGGTGACCATGGGGGTGCTCATCACGCTCGCTGTCCTCTCGCTCCTGTATAAGAATTTCTGGTGCCGGTATCTCTGTCCCTATGGAGCGCTCCTCGGACTCTTGAGCTCGGGAGGGCCGATGAAGATCGTGCGCACGAGTGAGAAATGCATCAACTGCGGAACCTGCAGCAGGGAATGTCCTTCATTCCTCGATGTGGAAAAACAAGAGGCAGTTCATTCACCCGAATGCATCGGTTGCATGACCTGTGTCAGCTCATGCCCGGCTGGGGGAGCCCTTGATATGAGCTTTAAGCTGGGCGCGAAACGGAGGATTCTAAAGCCGGTCCTCTACCCGGTGCTGTTAGTAGCGTTTCTCTACCTTGTCATCGTCATCGGCATGGCAACCGGCCACTGGCATTCCCAGATTCCTTACGAAGAGTACCAGCGGATCATCCCCGAGCTCTACCGGTAGTATCCCATTCCCTTTCCTTACCTTAATGAAATCCTCTCCGATGTATTAAAATAGTCACATATGACTTCCGCCCTGCTGAAGAAAATCGAAAACAGAGTTCTCTCCGGGAAGAGACTTTCGTCGGAGGAAGGATTATTGCTCTTTGAGACCGATGATATATTTTCCGTTGGAAGGCTTGCCGGCCGGAGCGCCGAGAAGATCAATGGTCGGAAGGTCTATTTTGTCCAGAACCGCCACATCAACCCGACTAACATCTGTGTCAACCGCTGCCGTTTCTGCGCCTTCAGCCGCTCAAAGGGGGAGAAGGGCGCGTACGAATTGACCATTGAAGAAGTTGTGAAAAGGATTCAAGACTCTCCGAAGAGAACACGGGAGATTCATATTGTCGGAGGCCTTCATCCTGACTGGCCTTTTGAGCACTACCTCGATCTTGTATCGTCGATCAAGCAAGAATTTCCCGGGCTTCATGTGAAAGCATTCACTGCCGTGGAGATCGATTATTTCTCGAAGATAAGCGGTCTCTCCCTTGAGGAAACGCTCATGGAACTGAAGAAGAGAGGCCTCGACGCGATGCCCGGCGGCGGCGCTGAAATATTTTCGGAAGCTGTCAGGAGGCAGCTCTGTCCGGAGAAGATAACCGGAGAAAGGTGGCTCGCGGTGCATGAAGCAGCTCACCGCTGGGGCATCAAGACGAACGCCACCATGCTCTATGGTCATATTGAATCCTATGAAGACCGGATCGACCATCTGGTGAAGCTGCGCGAGCTGCAGGACAGGACCAACGGGTTCCAGGCTTTCGTTCCGCTCTCCTATCATCCGAAGAACACCGAGATGGGGGGCAGGTATCCATCGGCAATTGAAGATCTGAAGACAATCGCCGTGAGCCGGCTCATGCTCGACAACATCCCGCATATCAAAGCCTACTGGATCATGCTGGGAGAAAAGATATCGCAGCTCGCGTTGCTCTTCGGCGCCGATGATCTGGACGGAACCGTTATCGAAGAGAAAATCACCCATTCCGCGGGCGCCATGACCGGTGAAGGGATGACGAGGAGCCAGCTCGTGAATTTAATTCAAAAGGCCGGCAAGATCCCGGTCGAACGGGATGCATTGTATAGGGCAGTAAGCCAGGAGACTTAACCCAGAGGGCACAAAGGATACGGGGACAGTTTGTTTTACGTTGTCATCCATCCGTCAGCGGGATGACAACAGGAAAGAATGGTGGAAAACACATTGGAACGAGTCTCAAAAAGAGAAGCGCTGAATCTCCTGAAGAAGGCTCCGCTGCTTGATACCGGAGAACTGGCCGACGAGATACGGAAGGCATGCCACCCTGAGCCGGTCGTCACGTTCATCGTCGACCGGAACATCAATTACACCAATGTCTGCCTCAACCGCTGCAGGTTCTGCGCCTTTTACCGTGATGTCGATGCTCCTGATGCGTATCTCCTGAGCATGGAGGAACTCTTCCGGAAAATTGAGGAGACGATCGAGCAGGGAGGGACCCAGATACTCATCCAGGGCGGGCTTCACCCCGACCTTGACATCTTTTTCTACATGGATATGCTCAGGGCGGTTAAGGAGCGATTTGACATCAATGTGCATGGTTTCTCACCGCCCGAGATCACCTATATCGCGAGGAAATCCGACCTCACGGTCAGAGAGACACTCAGCATTCTAAAGAAAGCGGGTCTTGACTCGATCCCCGGAGGAGGCGCCGAGATTTTATCCGACAGGGTGAGGGAGCAGCTCAGTCCGAGAAAGATAAAGACCGGCGAGTGGCTCAAGGTCATGGAAGAGGCGCACAACCTGGGTATGAAAACTACCGCCACTATGATGTTCGGGAGCGTGGAAGAACCAGAGGACATCATCGAGCATCTCGATGCGATCAGAAATCTCCAGGAAAAAACCGGTGGGTTTACGGCTTTTATTCCCTGGAGTTTTCAGCCGGGGAATACTGAGTTGGGGAATAGGGATTGGGGATGGGGGGCTGGTAAAAGAAAAAAGACGAATCCCGAACCCCGAACCCCGAACCCCTTCTTTTCCGCCACCGGGATCGACTACCTCAAGATTCTCTCAGTATCCCGGATCTATCTTGACAACATTCCCAACATCCAGGCGTCATGGGTCACGCAGGGCTTGAAGATGGCTCAGGTAGCTCTGCGCTTCGGCGCAAATGATTTCGGCTCAACCATGCTTGAGGAAAATGTCGTCCGCGCCGCAGGCATAAATTACCGGGTGACCAAGAACGATATCATCGAGGCGATCCGTGCCGCTGGCTTCCGCCCTGCCCAGCGGGATACCCGGTACTCTCTCATCAGGTTCTTTTAATCAACAATCCCGGCATGCTTCTTTCCCTGTCTCACCCCTATCTGTATATAAAGCATACAATGTGATTATTTTCTAATCAACATTGAGCCCATGCATGACGATTTATGAAGAGGTTAGGGTTGGCACAACAGTTGCTTCTCTAGTCCATATAGAAAAACCAGCAGGGAAAGGAGTTCATACGATGAAGGACACAAAAATCTACGGCCTCTGCCTCGAGCGGCTCAAATTCCAGATCGACAAGGCGTGTGAGAGGCTCTCCCAGGGAAAGGTTTCCTGTGACCGGGGGATTTTGCTTGAATCATACCAGACCGCTCATATAGATGACATCATCGACATTCTTGAACTGTATGATATTGAGGACCATTCTCCTGAGGGGCTACAAGAGAAGCTGGAGGAATTGGCGTATACCGCCTCGGTCCTTATGAGGAAGAGGATATACTTCGGCTCCACGCCGGAAGGCCACCTGGGCATCTACGTTGATCTGGCTGTTCAGCCCTCTGCGCTGAGGGAAGATGTCCCTGCCGCGGCCGTCCTTTCCACCGTGTAGAGCATCGAAAGGCGGAAATAAGAAGAACCCCCATCAGGGGATGGGGGTTCGGGTGCTTCCTCGGCAATGAACTGTTACGGTATTACTTTGTTGAGCTGATATTCCACGATCCCGGTTGCGCCGGCTTTCTTGAGCTTGGGGATGAGGTCGCGCACCAGTTTCTCCTGGATGACGACGTCGATGTCGCACCAGCCTCTGTCGGTGAGCTCCGCGATAGTGGGAGAGTGCATTGCAGGGAGAAGAGTGATGATTCTCTTGAGGCTTTTCTTGGGGACATTCATCTTGAGGCCGACCCGCTCCTCTGCCTCGAGGGCGCCCCTCAGGAGCATGACGAGGTTGTCGATCTTCTGCTGTTTCCATCTGTCTTTGTAGGCGTCCTTGTTAGCGATAAATCTCGTGCTCGACACGAGGATAGTTTCGACAATCCTCAGATTGTTTGCCCTGAGAGAGCTTCCTGTTTCGGTGAGCTCGACGATCGCGTCGGCGAGGTGGGGCGGCTTTACCTCGGTTGCGCCCCAGGAAAAATCAACCTCCGCATTCACTTTTTTGCTCTTCAGGAACCGCTTGGTAAAACCAACGAGTTCTGTCGCTATCCTCTTGTCTTTGAGGTCCTTGATGGTCTTTATCTTTGAGTCATTCGGCACAGCCACGACCCAGCGCACCGGTTTCAAGCCCTCTTTGGCGTAGTTCAGCTCGGCAACGGTCTTCACGTCGGCGTTCTGCTCCAGTATCCAGTCATAGCCAGTCAATCCGCAGTCGAGAATGCCGTCCTCCACATACCGCGCCATCTCTTGGGCTCTGATAAGCATGGGTTGGATCTCCGGGTCGTCGATCGCGGGATAGTAGGACCGGGAGGAGACGGTGATGTGGTAGCCCGCTTTCCGGAAGAGTTTCAGTGTCGATTCCTGAAGGCTTCCCTTGGGGAGGCCGAGTCTGAGGACTTTCTGCTTCATAGATGCTCCTTCACTAGGAATTACGGGTTCAATAAAAACCGGTTCTTCGGAAGAATCTATTATACACGACAACATAGGGTAATATCTCGCCGTGAGACAGAGCAACTATAGAGACACAAGAGATATCACTTGTTTTTGAGGGATGACTGATGTAGCGCCTTTCTCTGTGTCTCAGTTCCTCTGTGGTTTGCGCTACGTTTTGGACTATTCATCTTTTTTCAGGTACAATCAAGGTCAAAGGTTTGATCTTCAATGGCACGAAGGGAAACGATCGGCATCTTTGGCGGGACATTCAATCCCATCCATATAGGGCATTTGAGAGCAGCCGAAGAGATACGAGAGATTCTCCCTCTCGACAGAGTCATTTTCGTTCCCTCCTACAACCCGCCGCTCAAGAGCGAAAGCCTCATCCCCTTTGATCACCGCTTCATCATGGTGCAGGAAGCGATCAAGGGCAATCCCCGTTTTGTGGTGTCTGACATTGAAGCGAGGATCCCGGGAAAATCATATACGATCCTGACGATCAGGGCGCTCAGAAAAGCATATCCTGGAGCCCGGTTCTTTCTCATCATGGGGACCGATGCCTTTCTCGATCTTCCCCGGTGGTACCGGCCGGAGGAGATTCTCGATGCGGCGCATACTGTGGTCATCCTGAGACCCCCTATTGATCTGACCTCATTGGGGAAAAGTCCCTTTCTCAAGAATGTGGCGAAGAAGCGGTTCCAGGAGATCCTGAAAAAAGGGAAAATGGTCTTCAGCGCACCTTCAGGAAAGGGAAAGATGACCTTCCTGATGACAACGGCGCTTGAAGTATCGGCAACCGAGATCCGCCGAAGGCTCAGGAGCGGGAAGAGTGTAAAATACCTATTGCCACAAAAGGTGGAATCCTATATAATTTCTCATAGGTTATACTCTCGGAGAACGGAAAGGAGCCAGAATCCTCAGCAGTCTTGAAAAAGCACGGCTTGCCGCACGGGCATCTCTGGACAAAAAGGCCGGAGAGCCGGTCATTCTCGAGGTAAAAAACCTGACTGTTGTTGCCGACTATTTTGTCATCTGTTCCGGCGAGAGCAGGACGCAGGTGGGAGCCATTGCCGAACACATTGAGGAGATTCTCAGGAGATCGGGTTCAAGGCCCCAGGCTGTGGAAGGGGCCAGCTTCAATACCTGGGTTCTGATTGATTACGGAGATGTCATCGTCCATGTTTTCGAGCGTGAGACGCGGGACTATTATGGACTGGAAAAGCTCTGGCTCGATGCTCCCCAGATCGATAATGCATGAACATACGCATCCTCTGGGTAGGCAAAACGAAAGAGCGCTTTGTCAAAGATGCAATCGAGAGGTATTCGAAGCAGGCAGCGCATTTTTGCACCATGGAACTGATTGAGATCAAGGATGAGCGGGGAACGGACCTCCCGAGAATACAGGAGATGGAGGGAAAGAGGATCCTGAAAGCGACTTCGGATTTTGTTTTGCTTCATAATGAAGGGAAGGAGTTTACCTCTATCCAGTTTGCCGGGCTTCTCGAAAAAAAGAGCTCGTGGGATTTTGTCGTCGGAGGTCCTTACGGGGTGAGCGATGAGGTGCGGCAGAGCGCGCGGACACTCCTGTCCCTCTCAAAGATGACCTTCCCGCACGATCTTGTTCGCATAATGCTCCTCGAGCAGATATACCGGGCTCTTACCATACACCAAAAGAGAGGATATCATCACTGATGGGCAAATTTTCGATGTTTCTCTTCATTCTCTACGTTGGCGCCGTTGCATATCTGGGGATTCTGAACCAGGACCGACTGACCGTTACTGTCTACTCCGGATATATCTATGAAATCCCCAAGGGGATTCTGATCCTCATAGCATCCGCAGCCGGAGCGGCTTTTGTCTTTCTCGGCTTCCTCGTCAGGGACACGAGGAGATTTATCCAGACTATTCAGGTCCAGAAAAAGGTAAAGAAAGAGGAGAAGATACGGGGGCTCTACTCCCGCGCGCTCGATGCCTATTTTTCCCAGCGGTGGGAAGACTCCCGGGAGATACTCGAGCAGATTCTCAAGGAGTCTCCGGAG
>JBLNHB010000160.1:0-5592 GCA_050268805.1 bacterium
CCGATGCCGACCCTGAGGATACCATTGCCCGGGCGATCGAGCGCGATCTTCACGGCATTGCCTTTACCGAGCACTATTCCTATGAGGTTTCGGAGCCGGTGGAGATCCTGAAGGAGAAGTATGGGAGCAGGGTCAGGATTTTTCGGGGGGTCGAGTTTTCGGCAGCCGAGGGGCACTGCCTTGTCTTCGGCGCCAATACCGACCGGTTGTCGGTCAAATACGCACCTGCAGCCGACCTCGTGAGGATCGTGAATGAGGCAGGGGGGGTGGTCATTCCCTCCCATCCCTACCGAACGGGGACGAGCCTCGGCGACCTGGTGCTCCTTTTGGACGGCATCTGCGCCATCGAGGGCTACAACGGCTACAATATGCATTCCATGAACGGACAGGCAGTCGAAGCAGCGCAGCGGATGAAGATCCCTTTCACCGGCGGGTCGGACGCACATGCTCCCGATGAGGTGGGCGCGTGCTATACTGAATTTGACGATGAAGTCACCGATGAAAACCTTATTCACCTTCTCAGGCGGGGAAACTATCGGGGCTTTGATATCAGGAAGAGGGCAAAACGCGCCATGTTTGATTTTTTCCAAGAATCGTGACGGAAGGAGGCTTCATGCAGGTCAATGTCGAGATCAATGAGGGCGGCAGGCTCGTGGGGACCGAGAAGATGAAGATCAAGAAGGTCAAGGAGTTCAGCGACGTTACCATCTATGAGAATGAAGACGGAAAGGCGGTCGTCTACCTCAAGCACCGGGACAAATATATCCTCATATCCAACGAGATGGCGTAGAAAAATATACATCAACAATGTTTACGCAGGTGAGCTTATTCTCCCGGACTCTGCCCCGCATTTTCTCGGCGTCATCGACACCAATGGATTTACTACGTTTGCGTTCAGCGAAGCTGAGGGAACGTCAGCTTTGCCCTGAGGCGGGATCATATCGGCTTATTGTGTTCAACTCTGACTGCGTGGGATTTTCAGCCAATTTCATCAGACGTTACGTATCAGTTTGCCACAGGGGGCGCTGGTTGCGGAACCAGCGTCCCTCCTATTGGTCTAACCGTAATGCTGACATTCCCAAGTTTTGCCTGTCTCGTTTATGATATCGAAAGCCAGTTCAATAGTGCCTTAAATTTTACAGTATCGTGATAAAATTCATTCTCAGAGCTACTCCTCTCCGTCTCATATGTCCTGAACGAGGGCGCTTGATTGAAGGAAAAATCTTCGGTATAATCTTTTTAGGATAGGACGGTGCGGGGGAAATTGAGTCTTTTCGTTCTCCGAGTCAAATTTTCTTATCAAGGACGAAGGGAGGCAGCCATGAAAAGCGTGCTGACGGTTGTTTTGGTATTGTTTCCTCTTGTAGCTTACGGGGCTTCATCCATCCATACTGAGCCTGTCGATTACTCGGCGCAGGGCGTGGTGATGAAGGGGTATCTTGCCTATGACGAGAATATCAAGGGCAAGAGACCGGGAATTCTTGTGGTGCATGAATGGTGGGGGCTCAATGATTATGCCAAGCAGCGCGCGAGGATGCTCGCCGAACTCGGCTATACTGCGCTTGCCGTTGACATGTACGGCGAGGGAAAACAGGCCATGCATCCCGACGATGCCGGGAAATTCTCCTCAGAGCTGAGAGAGAAAATGGATGTTGCGAAGGCGCGTTTCCTGGCCGCCCTGGATGTACTGAAGAAGAACCCGACCGTGGACCCGAACCGAATCGCCGCGATCGGCTATTGTTTCGGAGGAGGTGTCGTGCTGCAGATGGTGAGGGACGGCGTCGACCTCAGGGGAGTGGTGAGCTTCCATGGAAGCCTGGCAACGAATCATCCCGCCAAACGGGGTGCGGTCAAGGCGAAGATTCTCGTGGCTCACGGCGCTGATGACCAGTTCATAACCAAGGAACAGGTAGAAGCGTTCAAAAAAGAAATGAAGGATGCGGGCGCCGACATGCGGTTCATCGCGTATCCGGGAGCCAGGCACAGCTTCACCAATCCCGATGCTGATGTAAATGGGAAGAAATTCAATATCCCCCTGGCATATAATGCCGAAGCGGACAAGAAGTCGTGGGAGGACATGCAGAAGTTCTTTGCAGAGATATTCAAATAATTACTGAAAACTTCGTAGTGATCGCAGAAGGCCGGACTCAGTCCGGCCTTTCATTTCCGGAAGGGATTATTGAATGTTGCCCTGTTTTGTGGTAGGTTAAATTAGCTGCACGAACAAGTCCTTGAACAAAGAGGAGAAAGGAGGAGGGAGTATGGCACTCGAAATCAATTGCAAGGACCTTGGAAATCCTGACTGCAAGTGGAAGGCGGTCTCGAACACCGAGGACAAGCTCGCTGATTATGTCGCGCTCCACATGCGCGACCAGCACGGCGTCAGGGAGTTCACCCAGGAGATGATCGCAGACGTGAAGAAGACAGGAAAGATGGTAACACCCTCAGGCGCAGGGGAAGATCCTGATATGAAGGAGTACCGCTGCCCCAAGTGCAGCTGGCGGTACCTGGCCCAGACAGAGGATCTCATCGCCGACGCGGCGGCTGTCCATGCGCGCGACAAGCACAATGTGAAGGAGTTCACTCAGGAGATGATCACGCAGGTAAAGAACAGCCTTCTGCCCTGGAAGATCAGGTAGCACGGGACCGAAGTCCGGAAGAGCAGAACGGCGAAGGTCAGACGCGCATTGAGCTTCTCCTTCTGCTCTTTGTTTATCTCCCCCTTGGATGCTCTATTTCTCTTCGGCACTTTCCCTCCTGGTGCCCTTCAGGACTCTGCGGTTCTGCTACAATGAACACATGCCGGAGATCAGCGCGGGGCTTCTCATGTATCGCCGCAGAGGCGGAATCCTTGAAGTCTTTCTCGTGCACCCCGGCGGGCCATTCTATGCCGATAAGGACATTGGCGTATGGTCCATTCCCAAGGGTCTGATCGACGAGGGTGAAGATCCGCTCGCGGCAGCGCAGCGGGAATTCGCTGAGGAGACTGGCTTCACTGCCTCGGGAGACTTCATTCCCCTGAAGTCCGTGAAGCTGAAGAGCGGCAAGGTGATTAGGGCCTGGGCTTTCGAGGGCGACTGCGACCCGTTATCGATCAAGAGCAACACCTTTACCATGGAATGGCCTCCCCGCTCCGGAAGGCAGCGTGAATTCCCTGAGGTTGACCATGCCGCATGGTTCACTGTCGAGGAGGCGCAGAAGAGCATACACCCAGGGCAGTCGCCCCTGATCGAGGAACTCAGGCAGAGGGAGCAGGGCATTGACGAAGCCGGTGAACACTGAGAGATGTCCTGATGATGATCAGGTCATGAGTATACTCTCAGATGCCGCTAATTCCTCTTACGGTCATCAGGCGGTGAAACTGCAGAAAGGAGGCCGTCCGAAAGACCAGGGGGAAGAGGGCCAGGTCGCTTGATGCGGAGTTTTCCAGAAAGTTGAGAACCAGACTTGCCACTTCCCCGGGTTTTTGCTGCTCAAGATCGTGGATGCCGTTCTGAAAAGAGACGATGCTCGTGTTCGGAAGGGCGGCCCTGAAGAAATCGACATTCGACCGGGCCATTTCTCTGAAACTCGAATCCTCCCCATACAGGTACAGCACCGGCACCCGTATCGCTTTTGCTTCCTCTGCAAAATCCTTCGAAGTCCTGAGCGCGCGGGTGATCGAATACCATCCTTCCCGCGAGATGAACCTGTCTTCACCGTATCGGGCATTTGCATACACCGGGTGAAGGTCGTTTTTGATTGCGTATCTGCACGAGGAGAGGAGAAATATCAAGAGGACCGGGATGAGCTGAAACAAGGTTCTTTGTCTCATTGATTCACCGGTCCTGTATTCATACGAAAATCTCATGTTTCTTCCGCAAACTGATCATACAGGGCCTTCTCATGTTGCACACTGTATTTTGTCGGAAAAAATCGGGATGTTTTAATTGAGCTGTGAGAGGGGAAGGGGGGCTTGTGCCCGGCTTCTCCGGTCCCTCGTTTCGTAGACAGTCCTGATTCATTCCATTGCAATTCTTCAGGGGCGGGTGTATGCTTTAAAAAGAAACTCAATTCTTTTTCCTCTGGAGAAGGATCCGTTACAGGAGAGAATTGGGTTTGCCATGAGACGGGTATTCAATGGACAAGCATACGGCCGAGACCAGTCCTCCACAAGCAGGTTCGCCTGCGCACAGGCCGTACCCCTCCAAGCTTTTTGTCGAGATAACCACGCAGTGCAACCTCCAGTGCGAGATGTGCGTAAAGCAGGACAAAGATGGCAGCATTATCGCCGGAGACCTTCCCCTTGAAACATTCAATGCCCTCGAACCTGCCTTCCCCTATCTCAATACCCTGATCCTCAACGGGATCGGAGAGCCGCTCCTGCATCCCCAGTTGGAATTGTTCATCACGAGAGCAAAAACGCGGCTCCCGGAGAATGCCTGGGTCGGTTTTCAGACCAACGGCATCCTCCTCCATGATGAGCGTGCGGCATCCCTGATCGATGCCGGACTCGACCGTATATGCCTCTCCCTCGATGCTGTTTCTCCTGAAGGGTTTCGCAGGATCCGGACCGGTGGAGAGGTGGGAGATATGGAGCGGGCTTTCTCCGCTCTCAACAGGGCCAAAATACAGCGCGGCAGGCATGACGTCCAGATCGGTATAGAATTCGTGCTCATGCGTGATAATCTGCATGAATTACCTACTTCTCTCCTCTGGGCTGCTGACCATGGTGCCGCCTTTGCCATCATCACTCAGGTTCTGCCCTACCGCAGGGAGGCAGTGAGCAGTGCCGCATATGATACCAACACTGCCGGAGCAATAGCGGTATACAAGAAGTGGAAGACAAGAGCGGAGAGGGAAGGGCTTGACCTGAACAGGTATTTTGAGATCTTCATGAAGTACGCCAAATCAAAGGATGAAATGAGGCTCTTTGACCTTGTGGAGGAAATGAAGGCTGATGCAGGCGAACGGAACACCACGCTCCAGATCGAAAAGCTTTTCCCCCGGGATGAGGAGTGGTTCAAGAAGGTGGAGGATATTCTCAGCCGGGCGCAAGAGATTGCGGAAAGAAAGGGCATGTCCATACAGCTTCCGGAACTGGCACCCAAGAACAACAGGAAATGTGATTTTGTGGAGGGAGGGAGTGCCTTTGTCTCCTGGGACGGCAATGTGCAGCCGTGCTATTTCCTCTGGCACCGGTACAGCTGCTATGTGGGGGGATGGGAAAAACGGGTGAAGCCATGGGCCTTCGCTGACCTGTCGGGAAAAGATATCCTGGAGATATGGAATATGCCTGAGTACCGCTCGTTCAGGGAGAGCGTCCTCCGCTATGATTTCCCCTTCTGCTTTGACTGCAGCTATGCCCTGTGCGACTATGTCCAGGGCGAAGAGTTCGAGCAGGATTGCCATGTCAGCAGCGTTCCCTGCGGCGCCTGTCTCTGGTGCACGAGCCTCTTTCACTGTCTGCAGTGATATAATGGAATTACTATCAGGAAATAGCCTGTCGACAGGCTGGGTGAGGAAGGGCTTTTCCCAATCGGAAACATTCAAGAGCCATTCAGTGGCGAAAGGAGGTCTCGATGGATAAGATTCTGAGGGTCGATATGGGTG
>JBLNHB010000161.1:0-2726 GCA_050268805.1 bacterium
CAGCGGACCTGCTCTCAAACCCCATAAACACGTACCGCGCTCCTGCCCGGGCCATGGCTGCGATCATGTCTTCATGTCTGAGCACAACATCAGCACGGGAGAAACACCACCAGAAGATATCGAGGTCCCTTCGGTTGATCTCTCTGCAGATCTCTCTGACCCGATCAGGATCCTGGGTAAAGTTGTCATCGAGGAATGCAATTCCGTGGAACCCGTAACTATGGACGATTTCTTCCACCTCATCCACGACCGCTTCAGGATCATTAGCACGCCACTTGAGCCCACTGAACGCTGAAGAAGAGCAGAAACTGCATTGGTAGGGACACCCCCTGCTTGTTACGAGAGATGTTATTTTCCTCCCTCCCATCTCGAGCCGCTGATATGCGGTGACCTTCAGAAGATCGCGCGCTGGCCGGGGGAGGGTCCTGGCATCCGGCGGTTCAGCGTCAGGCGTCCTGATGATTTCTTTCTGCTCTGACAAGAAACTGATCCCCTGTACACCGCTGATGTCTTTTCCCGATTGGAGGCTGTTCAGGAGATTCAGGAAGACCCATTCCCCCTCGCCGCGTACAACATAATCACAGAACCCTGTTTCAAGCATTTCCCGGTCACTGAATGTCGGGTGCGGTCCACCCATGACCACGGTTTTCCCTGCAGCCTTTGCCTGCCGCGCAATCGCACACCCTTCATTCACCCTGCTCGTGTCGCAAGATATTCCGACAACGTCATAAGCTCCATACTCGGGCTGCCTGTCCCCGAGGTTGAAATCGATAATATCAGGCTGATGGCCGTTGTCCCGCAAGACCGAAGCCAGATAGCCCAATCCGAGCGGGGGGAGCACGAATCCGATTTTATGGTAGGCATCCGGACGGTGTGGATAGCAGAGGAGCACTCTCATTTGATCCTCTTTTTCAGAAGGCGGTACGACCAGACATACGAGAGCACAGAACAGAGAGCTCCCAGCATCAGGCTGCCTGCGATGAGGGGTATGAGATAGGTCTTCACCCAGTCAACATCGCCGGAGAATCGGATCCGGAGAAAGCTGCCATGGAGCACCAGGTTGCCTGCCTGTGCGCTGATGAAGAGCTGAAAGGGAAAGGTGAGGGGATTTGAAATCTGTGTACCGAGAAACACAACAAGAGGATTCAGGCGAAGGAAAAAGGCTAAACCGAACGCCATGATGGTGTGGACCCCGACCATAGGAAGAAAGGCAATGAAAATCCCGAGGGCAAGAGCAGAGGCTATCTCACCACGTGAAACTCCCTGCTTTAGGGCCGGGGTTAAGGCTCTTTTCACGCTGTTGATTTTACCTGATAGATTCATTCCCACAATACCGGTTCTTTCAAGAGAGCTTTCCGTCTCCCTGGAACAGAGAGACCTTCAGAGAACAGGCTCAGCCGTTCCCGTTACTCATGCCCCGGCCCTGATCCCGACCAGGGAAATGCCAAGCCGGTCTGCTTCCTGCAAAACGTTGTTTTTCTCCATAATGATCGTTGCCTGCGCTTCAAGCGCGAGGACCGCTGCACGAACCTCCGCCATGGCTGACAGGGTATTCATGCCGACCGCGGGAACATCAAATCTCAAGTCCTGTCCGATCTTTGCAACCTTGATGACAACAGCACCTTCACCCGAGAGCCTTCCCCCTCTCCTGATCGCCTCATCAGTTCCCTCGATCGCTTCGACAGCCATGACAGCCCTGTCCTTCACAATAATACTCTGTCCGATATCAAGGCCGCCGATCTGCTTGGCAATGGGGAATCCGAATTCAATATCCTTCAGGTGATCCCGGGAGGGTCTCTTCCTCGTCATTACTCCTTCGTGCGCCATGATGCTCTCGGTAAAGGATGTGGTTTTCACCAGGGTTATTCCCTCCCTGCGCAATTCTTCCGAGAGGGCATGCAGAATGGTATCGTCCTTATTGTCCTTGAGCGACATGAGAACCTTCACCGCTCTCAGATCCGGTATAATTCTGCTCGTATAGAGGAGTGTCTTGGGAACTTTTCCTGCCATGACCGCCTCCTGTACCCCTGCCTGCTTCAGTGCCTCGATGATTCTGCCGAGTTTGCCGACATTAATGCATTCCATCATATCAACCACATGCTGAAGGCCCGCATCAACAAGTGGCTCAAGGCCGACCGCGAAAACGGAATAGCCTTTTTCCCGCGCCTCCTTGGCAACAGCCAGAGGCAGTTGTCCATTCCCTGCGATAAGTCCGAGCTTTTTCAATTTTCTCCCTGCACAATCAAATTTAAATATTATGCCTTACAGAAAATCCTTTTTGCTATACGATTCGAGGGCGTTGAGATGCAGAGAACCGGCAGGAGCCCATCCCCCGGATTGACCCTGCATTGTTGTCGTATCCCTGCATGAGTCAGGCAATACCCTGCACCCCGGGGAATAGTGCGTGAAAGCCAAATGCTTTGAACAGGAGAATCCGACCAAATCCAGGAAACTATCTGCAGATGCCCCGTTTGTTTTGACTGATGAAATCAACCAGGTGTTTTATTTCTTCAGTATAGGGTAACTCTTCCTGAACTTTTTTGATCGCCTGTTTCAGGGTGTGCTTTTCCCGGAAGAGGATCTTGTAGGCTTTCTTGAGCTCAGCAATCGCCTCATCGGAAAAGCCATGCCTCTTCAGCCCGACCAGATTCAGCCCGAAGAGTTTTGCCCGGGATCCTGATGCGATCATATAGGGCGGAATGTCCTGACCAATGCCGCTGAATCCC
>JBLNHB010000162.1:0-3052 GCA_050268805.1 bacterium
AGGCTCCTCCATCTGCCGAGGCGGGGCTCCCGTCCCCCGAGGAGGGAACTCCGGCCACCGCGGAGCTGGCTCCGCCGGTCCAGGAAGAGGTCAAGGAAGAAGCAATGCCTCAGGTTGAACACCCACAGGTCGCTGAAGCGGAAGCAATGCCCGAACCGGAGAAAGAGCCTGCGCTCCCTCCTGTGAAAGAGCAACCGTCTGCAGCACAAGGAATAGCGATCACTGATATCACGTTCGAACGTGTACAGAATGCCGTCAAGATAATCATTCAGGCAGACGGGCCGGTGAAGCCGAATGTTTTCCCCCTTGATGATAGAATCGTCCTCGATTTCAAGAATATACGAATGAAGGCACAGACCCCGAAAGAGGTGGCCTATCCTCTCAAAGGGATTCGCGCAGGCGAGCATAAGGACAAGACACGGATTGTCCTCGACCTCACGAAGAAGGCGAGTTATGATGTCATCGCGATCGAGAATTCGGTTGTCGTCTCCTTGACCGCTCCTGACCTGATCAAACCAGCCGCACAGGCTGAGACAGCAGGGAAGGAAGAGGTGAAAGCACCGGAACCGGCCCCTGTGCCGTCCAAAGCTGAGATGACTGCAAAAGCGGCCCCTGCACCAGCCGAAACAATGGAAGAAGGTATCCAGGCGGAAGAGGAAGGCAGGTATTCGGGCAAGAGGATATCGCTCGATTTTCAGGACGCTGATATCGTCCCCATCTTCAGGCTCTTCGCGGATGTAAGCGGGTATAACATTGTCGTGAGCCCTGAGGTAAAGGGTAAGATCACCATGAAACTGATCAATGTCCCCTGGGATCAGGCGCTCGATCTGGTCCTCAGGACGCATAATCTCGGTAAACAGAAAGAAGGCAATATCATCAGGATAGCCCCGAATAAGGATCTTGCAGCGGAGAGCGAAGAGAAGGTCAGGGCCAAAGAAGCGATCCTGAAAGCGCTGCCGGTCTCGACGAGAGTATTTACCATCAATTATGCGGGTGTTGACAGAATCAAGGATGCTATCGACAAATCCAAAGTAATGAGCCCGCGGGGAAGCATGACGCTCGATGAACGTGCATCGGTTATCGTCATCAATGACGTGAACGAGACGTTTCCCAAGATACAGAATCTCATCAATCAGCTCGACAGGCCAGAGCTCCAAGTGAGACAGGTGCTCATCGAGGCGAGGATCGTGGAAGCTACAACATCATTCGCCAAAGAGCTCGGTATCCAATGGGGAGCGACAGGCGCGACGCCAGATGGCCAGCTAACGATCGGAGGCGTATCGGGAGCTGGCGGCGTGGGCGGAGCAGGATTCACGGGAAACAGCTTCATCGTGAATCTTCCGGCAGCGGTTGCACAGGGAAGCGGCGCAGGAGTCGGGCTGGGTTACCTCAACGCAGCGAGAACGCTCGCCCTTGACCTCCAGCTCAGCGCTCTGGAGAGGACCGGGGTCGGCAGGATCGTCTCGAATCCGAGAATTGTGACCATGAATAATACCGCCGCAAAGATTACTCAAGGCAGAACTATTTATGTCCCTGTTGCAACTTCCGACAAGACGGATATCAAGGCGATCGACGCGCTCCTAACACTCGACGTTACTCCCTCGATCGCGCCGGGAGGAGCGGTGCTTTTGAAGCTGAAGATAACCAAGGATGAGCCGGGAGATGTCGTCGCAGGGAATGTATCGATCAACAGGAATACCGCAGAGACTGCAACCCTGATCAATAGTGGTGATACGGTCGTTATCGGCGGCATATACAAGGATTCCATCTTAAAGAGTGTGGATGGTGTTCCCTGGCTGTCAAAGATTCCCGTTCTCGGATGGCTGTTCACGAAGAAAAGGAATACAGAGGATACCGCCGAAATCATCATGTTCATAACTCCAAGAGTCGTGAACTACGAGATGCCGAAGATCACCAAGCAAATAGAATAATAGAAGGAGGACATCAATAGATGAGAATGAGAAGGTTGATATGCCTGCTCTGTCTGACCATGGCAGTTTTCCTTTTCTCCTGTGGCGAGAGCGATGTCAGCGCTCCGCCGCAATCGAAGATAACGCTCTTTTTGCCCAACAGCGATGTTACGAGTGCAGATACCACTTCACTAGGAGAATCAACGGGTTATCTGACAATTGCGGTATTCGATGAAAATGACAAGCCTATTCGGGATGCAAAGATCAGTATTCATTATCCCTGGGCAGTACCCAATTCTTTTGCAGTGCAGTTTTATGACGGGCAAGACCCCGTAGATTCTCCGTTTGATGCCCATACAGATGACTTCGGAGTGTACACACTCATGTTTACCTACCAAATAGGATGTTTGACTGTTGATACAACAACAACACCCCCCACATGCGCTACATTTATTGAATATAATGGAGCTTTCGAGGTGAGGACCGGCACAAACTTTGCGTCAATTGATTTCAGCGTGAAAGGGCCATAAAAAGGAGGGAGATCAGATGCATAAAGAGAAAAACATATTGATATTGATAATGTACTGCATTATTTTTCTTCTTTCACTAATGCTCTCCGGATGCGGCGATTCGAGCAGTGACAGTTTGCCCTCTGTCCCGTCCGGCACGCCGGTCACACCGGGTCCAGGCGGGTCAGTAACAGTAATACTTTTAGCGAGTGATACCTCACTGGTTACTGGTGGTTCGTCTGATTTAACAGCAATTGTCCTGGACGCCGCAGGAGATCCGGTGCCTGACGGGACAGCAGTGAATTTTTCATTAAGCTCCGGCGGGGCCCTGGGGACTTTATCAAGCGCAACGGCAACCACAACAGGAGGAATTGCAACAGTAACTTATACCGCAGGAACTTCCACCGGTACTGAGACGATTACCGCAACTGAACCGGGGAGCGGTTCGAGCGATTCGGTTATCATTCACATCGGGGGTGTTACGGTTACCGCAAACCCGGCATCAATTTCAACGGGAGGAACTTCGACCATAACAGCAACTGTTATCGATCCCGCTACGGGGAGTCCGGTGGCTGACGGTGCAACGGTGAGCTTTTCAGGCGAGACCTTGGGAACGCTGTCAAGTCCTACGGC
>JBLNHB010000163.1:0-12004 GCA_050268805.1 bacterium
ATGGGCATTCGATCAACCTACTCCGCGCTTCTTACCAACAAGAGGGTTCTTTTCCGGTTTGAGGCTTTGGGGAGCAACCTTACCCAGTCCTTCTTTTATGATGAGATCGAGGATGTCCAGCCCGCCAAACGACTCTTTGTGAACTACCTCCAGGTCAAAACGCGGAAGAAAGAGTATTTTATCAATACCTCTGAAACGGAATATCTCGCTGACAAGATCAGGAGCATGAAGGAACAGCTGAAATCAACCTGCTCACGAGAGAAACAAAATGAGAATGAGCGGTGCATTCTCCTCGATATGCTCGATATTTTGCGGAAAAATGCAATCCTCACCGATGAGGAGTTTGAGGAAAAGGTATTCCTCGTCAACGAAAAGGACTTTTAGCAGGCTGGATGAATCTTCTTGACGGATGAGCCTCTCACACCCTTCCCCTTTCCCGATTCAGCGGGAAATGCTTTATACTTTGAACCTGTGGATTTCCCCGCGAAGATTCTGTGCTTCGTCTTTAAGTGATTTTATCAATGAATCAAGGTTCCCGGACGAGTCGATGAGTTCACCGATCGTCTTATGGATCATGCCGATTGCATTCACAATATCGTTACTCTTCTGCTTCTGCCCGTCGGTCGATTCTGCGATTTCAGAAGCCTGCCGGCTCACGCTGCTGATCGCCTCCGTGATTTTCTTGCTCCCTTCGGTTTGCTCACTCGTGGCATTCTTCACCTGAAATGAAACGTCTTTCATCCTCTCAGCAGCTTCGATGATATACTGGCTTCCTTTGTGCTGTTCAGAAACAGCATATCCGATCTGCTTTATCCCCTCTCTCATATTCTGAATCGTATTGTTCACGAGAGTGATCGTTTTCACCTCCTCTTGGGCTGCTTTTTGAATTATTTTCGCCATTTCGGTGGAAGTCTGGGAGCTGCTCCTGATGCTGACGAGAGCTTTTGACAAATCTTTGAACAGCGCCAGGCCATTTTCCACAGAATGGATGCTCTTATCGGTCATTCTGATACTTCCCCTGATCTCCTCCTGAACTCTGGCAATGAGCTTGGAAATTTCCTGAGTATATGCGGCTGTTCTATCCGCCAGGGAATTGATCTGGTCGGCTACAACGGAAAAGCCCCTGCCGTGCTCCCCTGCCTGAGCAGCAAGGATGGCAGCGTTCAGAGCAAGAAGTGTGGTCTGGTCGGTTATTTCATTGATGACCTCCAGGATACCTCCGATATCCTCGGACCGCTTGCCGAGGCTCTTGATCGTCTGTGCAAGTTCTCTGACATTTTCCCTGATCATATTCATTCCATCAGTCGCTGCATTGAGAGAGCGCATTCCCTTGTCTGAAGCCTCACGATCGACCTTTTCCGCGAGCCCGACAGATTCGGCGGCGCTTTGTTCGATCTCCCGGACGGATGCGCTCAACTCGGACATCGCGGTCGCTGTCTCCTCGGAAGAAATGATCAGGTGTTCAAGATTCCCTGCTATTTGTTTTACCGCCGATATCATCTCCTCTATCGAAGATGCCGTCTCCTCAGCCGATTCATTGAAAATAGAAGCGCTCTCGGCAATTCTCTTAATGGAAGCATCCATCTGCGCAATGGATGAAGCGGTATCCTCCGAGAGAACCGAGAGACTCCCCGATTTGTCCGCGATACTCGCGATGGACTCATTCATGGACCCGATTGCGGATGCCGTCTCTTTGACAGCCTCTTTTTGGGTATTGACGCTCCCCAGGACCTTTGAAGAAGCATGGGTAATAGTGGAACTGGCAGAGGAGACGGTCTCTGTTATTCCCTGGATCCTGAATATCATGTCCTTTAAATGTGATACCATAGCATTTATCGCCCTGCCGAGCGCTGCGATTTCATCATTGCCCGCACAGTCAACCTTCCTGGTCAAATCACCCTCTTGAATCGTGGATATCGATTCTTCCGAGCGCTTCAGCTGTCGCGTAATAGACCGGTAGGTCGCGCCGAACATGAACGTCAACGCTGTCAATGCGAGGAGAAAAACAGCAGCGACAAACACAAACGTCTTTTTCTTCTTATTGTCCGCTTCCTCTCGATACCGCTCACCGATGGTATGGAACTCTGAAAGCATGGAATCTATCTGCACGGTAAGCTTCCCATACTTGATCATCGCTTCGTCGTCGATCGCATCCCTCTGGATTTTCAAAAATGATTCTATCCCTTCTTTCACCGAAGTGAGCTGCGCTGAGAATTTTTTGGTTACTTCCGCATGAGATTCAGACCCCTCGAGAGTCTTGAGGAACATGTTGTAGGTCTTAAGGGCTGCTGTGAGGTTTTCCTTCGTTTTTTGCGCGCTATCGGGATGTCCCTGGGTTATGACGAAATCACTGAGCCCGATGATAGCTCCCTGCAGATGCACTACTTCGTCATGGACCAGCGATCCCGCATCAATGTCCTTCTTTATGGCGAGGAACCCCATGAGCGCGGACAGGATTGCTATCACGATAAAGAGCGGCGCAACAACTGCGAGAGAAAAGAGCCTTTTCTTGATGGTCATCGATGTATTCAGACATTTCTGATGCAGATTCCCAAGGAAGGGCCTCAGAGGCTCTTCCCCTGCATCAGGAATGTCTACCTTTCGAAAGGATAACCCCTGGATTCCCAGGTATCGGATCCATCTCTGTACCACATGATGTTTTTGTAACCTGCCCTTATGGCAAGAACCGCAGCTTTATACGATTTCCACCCCTTGGGACCATCACTGTAGAAAACGATCTTCGCATTCTTGTCTGCCGGAAGTTTGGATAAATCGAATTCGTCCTGCGAGGCATCAAAGTCGGAGTTGTTTTCACTTTTCCCTTTATAGGGAAGAGAGACGGCACCGGGAATATGCCCCTTTCCATAATTTACGGGAGACCTGAAATCGAAGAATTTCGCCTCCTTCTTGTCGAGGAGAGCCTTTGCCTCTTCGGCCGATATGATCTTCCCTCCCTTGAGGACCGTAGGTGTGTCCGGTTTCTCATCAGAAGCGCTGCTGCATACCGCCAAAAGGAAAACCGCCAGAAAAGTTGATACCGCTGCACGAAAGATTCTTGCGCCCATTTTTTTACCTCCCCAAAGTAGAATCTGCATATAGATTAACTACATGCGCCTTGAGTTGAAAAAACTCTCTATTTATTGCGCCATCTTCTTGTTATCTCAAATCTCGTACAGTTTCCCGACAATTTCTGAAATCTCCGTCATTGTTTTCCTGATCTTATCGGCAAAAGAGGAGACATCCTTGAATCCCATAAAGACCGCAAGGTATTTTGCTTCAGGATCGGTCTCTTTGATGGTGCTCATCAGAGATAGCCGCAGATACGACTCCACAGTCCTATAAAAACAATATGCCTCGGCAAGAGGTCCCGCCTCCTCTGAAAGAATCCCCCCTCTCACCAAGGCCCTCAGAGCACTCAGGGTATCCTGATAAAAGACTCTTGCTTTTGATACTGACCTCAACTGGAGGTACTGCACAAGAAACTCGATCTCCTCGATCCCTCCCCTATGGAGCTTGATATCAATTCCGCCTTCCGGTTTTACAAGCTCCGTCATGATCCGTCTCCGCATTTTTACCATGTCCTCTGCCGTTACATCCGAAGCCCGCTTCTCAAAGACGCCATCCCTCATCTTCATGAATGAACAGACGGATTCTCTGGATCCGCTCACCGGCCGCGCTTTGATGAGGGCCTGAATTTCCCAGCGATCGGCATTCTTCAGATAGTAGTTCCTGTATCCCTCGATATTATTCAGCAGCGGTCCTTTGGTGCCATCCGGTCGCAACCGTGTATCGACCTTGTACGCAATGCCGTCCTTGGTATAGAGCTGTAGCGCCTTGAGAAACTTCTCTGCAGCCTTCACATGGTCTTCCCTCACTTCGTCAGAAACAAAAAACAAAATATCGAGATCAGAGTTGATCGTGATTTCCCTCCCCCCAAACTTGCCCATAGCGGTTATGCAGACTGCATCGTGAGGAGGCAAAGCAAACCCTGAAGAAATTTCCCTGATGGTATAATCGGCAATAGCCTCTGCCACCTGGGAAAGCCCGTTCAGAAGGGAATGGATACCGATAACCCTATTCATAAAGAGAAGACCGAGCCGTATCTCTTCCGCCTTCTTGAAAACCCGGAGTGCGGTATTGAGGGATTGCTGGATCTGCACCGTTTCGGATAGTTCCCTCTTCATGCGTGAGAGCGCTTTTCTCTTGGCCATTCCCCCGGTGAGCATGTCGAGATAGGCGGGATTGCTCAGGATCAGGCGTGAAAGGTAGTCACTCTGGGAAAAAACCTGTATCAACCCATTGGTCAGGTTCCTGTTTTCCTTGAAAAGCTCAAGGTATGCTTCATTCTGTGAAAACATCTCCATGAAATGGACGAGGTTCTTGAGCGCACGCGTCGCAGAGGGTGAAGTAATCGCCGTCTCGACCAGAGCAGGCATGATCGCATTCAGGATCCGCCTCCCCTTGAGCGTATTGAACGCCGCGATCCCCTCTTTGATTTTATTGATGAGCAGCAAGGACTCTTCCACCTCCGGAATTCCCTTGGCCGTGAGATATGACCTGATTTCCTCCTCCTCTTCTGCCTCTCTGAAGATGAAGCTCTCTGCCCGGGTTTCTTCTTTGGAGGTCTTTCCGAAGAAAAGGTCATAGATATCCCTGACCTTTTGTCTCCGGGCCTGGAGATCCTTGCTGAACTCATCGAAGCTCGGAAATCCCATTTTCCTGGCCAGGGCCTCCCGCTGGTCTCGTTCTAAAGGAAGCACATGCGTCTGGATATCGTTGAGCATCTGGATGGAGTGCTCTATTTTTCTGAGATAAATATAATTATCAGAAAGCAGGGCTGCGTCTTCATCGCCGATGAGGTTCTTTTGCCAGAGCATATGGAGCGCTATCAGGGTGCTCCGCTGTCTGAGCAGGAGCTCCCGTCCTCCGTAGATGAGCTGAAATGCCTGGGCAAAAAACTCGATCTCCCGTATCCCCCCGTATCCTCTCTTGATATCATCCCTTTTGAAGGTCGCATCGATCTTCGCCTTCAGGCCCCGTATCTCCTCGATCGTCGAAAAATCGAGATACTTTCTCCAGACAAAGGGCCGTATCATATCCATAAGCTCATCACTGAGTCGTTTATCTCCTGCGATATGCCGTGCCCGTATCAGAGCAATCCGCTCCCATTCCCTGCCCCAGGATTCGTAGTAGAGTTCATAATTCCCCAGGGAAAGAGCCGCCTCCCCCCGTTGTCCGTCAGGACGCAGCCTCATATCCACCCGGTAGACAAACCCGTCCTCCGTATTCTGCGAGAGGAACCTGCTCATATCGGTCGCAAGCTTGCAGTAAAACTCATGGGTATCGATAACATTGATCGTGGAACCGGTCGGGCCCAAGATACCTCCTGTCTGCCCCTTCTCCGGTCCGTACACAAAAATGAGGTCGACATCGGAGCTGTAGTTCAATTCACGGGCGCCGAGCTTTCCGAGACCGACAACAGCAAGCGAGTCTTCGTGAGGCATCCCGTATTTCTGCAGAAGACTGTTTTTAACAAAGGCACATGCGCATTCTATTATCGCATCCGCGAGGTCGCTCATCTGCTCCATGGATTCAACCGGCGACGAGATCTTCATAATATCCCGAAGGGTTATCTTAATCATCTCCTGCCTCTTAAAGACCCTGAAGAGCATGAGCGCCCTGGTGTAATCTGCGCCTTTGACCATGGTGGAAAGAGTATTCTCTATGTCCTCCCTTGATTCGAATATTTTGATATGCTGAATGGCGTGAAAGAGTGCCTCAGGGTTCTTTACCGAAAAATTGGCGAGAAACTGGCTGTAGGCAAAGAGCTGCGAGATGGGATAAATATGGCCCTCGATCTCCTGCTCTAACTGCGGGTGCTCCTGGAGAAAGGTTTCGAGATTCTTGAGGGCCCTTGATGGGTCAGGGGTTTTCCGTGCTGCTTCTCTGATATAGTCAGGTAGCTGCATAGCATATATTGTATATCAGGTACCTGCGGGAAGGATATTAGATAAGAGACTTGACCGATGCTGCTGGTGGTTAGTGACTGGTGGTTGGTATCAATAACAAACCACTGATCACCAACAACCATCAACCGCCTTTTACCGGTTCTCCCATATTCTCGGGTCGAGGGCGTCGCGCAAGCCCTCACCCAGGAGGTTGTATCCGAGAACCGTGATGAGGATTGCCAATCCTGGGTAAACAGAGAGCCACCAGGCTATTTCAATATTGGATTTCCCGAGGGTCAGGATATTCCCCCAGCTCGCATCAGGTGGTTGAACCCCCAGCCCGAGAAAACTTAATCCAGATTCTACTAAGACGGCTGCAGCCACTCCGAGCACTGCCGAAACAAAGACCGGAGCAAGACTGTTGGGGAGCATGTGTCGTACGATGATTCTGATATCGCTCGCCCCCAGGCTCTTTGCCGAAAGGATATATTCACGTGTATTGAGAGAGAGAAACTCAGCCCGCACGAGGCGGGCGATCCCCATCCATGAAGTGAGGCCGATAATTATCATGATACTCCAGATCCCGGGACCGATGAATGCAATGATGGCAAGAATGAGAAAAAATGTGGGGACCGAGAGCATGATATCAATGTATCTCATGATTATCAGGTCAAACTTCCCACCATAATAACCGGCGACTGAACCAAAGAGTATCCCAACAATCAGCGCTATCCCGACCGCCACAAATCCAACCATCAATGAAATTCTCGAACCAGAGAGCATCCTGCTGAATACATCTCTCCCGAGGTCGTCAGTTCCAAGCCAGTGGTGCATGTTCGGAGAAGAGAGAATATGATTGCGGTCGATTTCATTGGGATCATACGGGGTAAGCAGAGGTGCAGACAATGCCAGAAGGAAGAGCAGGAGCACAATGACGCCCCCGGAGAGTGCAAGTCGGTTGTTCTTGAGCCTTTTCCACAGGTCCTTCAACATCTCTTCTTCCTGTTGTCGTGTTTTTGCCTCATTCCCCTTGAATCCTCGAATTCTTGGCCCCTTTCTTCATACTTTCCTTATCCTCGGATCGACGATCGCATAGCATACATCAGCAATCATATTTCCCAAGACAGTCAATATCCCCCCGATCGTCAATATGCCCATCACGACAGGATAGTCTCTCATAGTGACAGCAGCGTAAAACAGTAATCCCATGCCGGGAATGCTGAAAATCTGTTCAAAGATGACGCTTCCCCCGATGAGCCCCGGAACAGAGAGACCAAGAATCGTAATGATGGGGAGGAGCGCATTCCTCAGGGCATGACGGTAAATAACCGCTTTTTCCGAGAGGCCCTTGGCACGGGCTGTCGTAATGTAGTCCTGCCGTATTACCTCGAGCATCCCGCTTCTCATGTACCGTGAGATTCCGGCGAGCCCTCCAAAGGCAGATACAAAAACAGGAAGGATAAGATGCTGAGCGATGTCAGTTATCTTTCCGGTCAGGCTCAGTGTCTCAAAATTGAGCGACGTTATCCCGGATATGGGGAGGAGGTCTAATTTGACTCCAAGGAGAATCATGAGGAGGAGGGCCAACCAAAAGGAAGGCGTCGCAAACCCGACAAAAACAAAGACAGTAGTTGCTTTGTCAAAGAGGGAATATCGCTTTACAGCAGACATGATTCCGATGGGCACCGCAACAGCCAGGATAAGGATGATCGAGAGGAGCTCAATCCCGAGTGTTATCGGTACACGTTCCCGTATCTTGTCCCAGACCGGACGCCTGTCTGTCGAAAAGGACTCACCGAAATCAAATCGTACAATTCTCTTGAGCCAGAGTCCGTACTGAACAATGACCGACTTGTCGAGGTTGTAGAGCTTCTCGAGACGCTCCCTCATCTCGGGGGTTATCTTTGGGTTCATATCGGTCAGGACATCGGTGGGTTTCCCTGGCGCAAGGTGGATCACGAGAAATGACAGCAGGGTAATGCCGAAAAGGGTGACGATGAATTCAATGCCTTTCTTGAACAGGTAATAAACCATTATGGTAATAGCTTATGTCTCTGCGCCGCTTTCGGGACGTACCATTTCTGAATATTATAGCTAATCCCTATGGGCGCGGGCTTTATTCCATGGAACCGCGCCTGCACAATGGGAAGGGCATCAGGCACATAGAGAAATATGTATGGCACATCTTCGGCGAGGATCTCCTGAATTCTCACATATGCTCTTTTCCTTTCAATAATACTAAAGGTCCTCCTTCCCTTTTCAAGGAGATCGTCTACTTCTTTATTGGAATAGGAGACGAAATTGAACTCCTTCTCCCGCGTCTTGCTCGAATGCCAGATATCGTACTGATCAGGGTCAAGGCCGATTTGCCAGCCCAGAACTACGGCCTCGAACCTTCTCTTGTCGATGAATTCATTGATAAAAGTGCTCCATTCGAGAGTCCTGATATTGACCTTGATCCCAACCTTTTGCAGTCTCCATTGGATTACCGTAGCGGCCTTCATACGCGACTCATTGCCCATATTAGTGTATATGGTAAATTCAAAAGGCTTCCCATTCTTCCTGAGAACCCCATCCTTTTCTGAATATATCCACCCCTCTTCTTTTAGCATCCCCAGAGCGCGCTGGGGATCGTATGCATAGGTTCTAACCTGTGGATTATAAGGCCAGGTATTGGGAACATAAGGCCCTGTCGAGACATTCCCAAGACCAAAGAGCACCACATCAACGATTTCTTTCTTGTCGATCGCATAGGCAATCGCCTGGCGTACCTTCTTGTTGCTGAATATAGGGTGTTTCAGATTGAAGCCCATATAGGTGTAGGCGAAGGCCGGGTACCGGAACTTCCGGAACTCCCGGTGAAAGAAACCGGTCTCGGTCTGCTTCGCATATTGCAGGGGGGAAAGTCCCATGAAATCGATGCTCCCGGATTGTAGTTCGAGAAAGAGCGTGGCATTGTCAGGAACAATGCGATATATGTAAGAATCAATATATGGCCTCCCCTCAAAGTAGTCGGGGTTTGACTTCAGAACAAGCTTTTGCCCAGGCACCCATTCCTGCAAAATGTAGGGTCCCATTCCGACCGGCTTCCTCTTCAGTTCTGATTTGGTGATATCTTTTCCTTCGAGGAGATGCCTCGGCAAGACCGGGAGCATTCCCCAGCTGGTCAGTGCAGGGGCAAAGGGTTTCTTATAGTGAACCCTGAAGGTATACCGGTCGAGAACCTCTGCCTTGCTGACCTGAAGGAAATCTTCCTTATATGCGGTCGGCGTTTTTTCATCAATTATGGTTTTATATCCGAACATGACATCATCGGCCGTAAATTCTGCGTCGTCCGTCCACTTCACGCCTCTCCTGAGATGAAAGGTGATTGTCAGGCCATCCGGTGATACATCCCATCGCTCAGCGAGATCACCGATAACACTGAGGTCAGTGTCGTACTTCACCAGGCCGTTGAAGATAAGCCCTGCAACCTCATGGGATGAGGCATCACCGGCAAGCACAGGAATGAGGACGCTCGGCTCGCCGATAGATCCCTCGATGATTGCATCGCCATAGGCCGGCTGGCCGTTCTCATAGGCAGATGTGGCCTGCCCTGATTGTTGTGCTCTATTTTTCTCCTGGCTGCAACTGAGGAGAATTACAAACAGTGCAAATAATAGAATCAAACATTTCTTGAGGCTGATAGATTCAAAATCCCTCCTCCCCCCCTTTGTTAAAGGAGGGATGCTTTGACCTGTCTTTTTCTCGCTCCTCATCGCACAAGAGGGACGTGTGGAGATTTTAGACATTCACCGCCCCACACTTACATCCGCCCAAGATTGGTCACAATAAAATACTCGGCTACCGCTACGAGCAGGATAACCGCGGCGGCCGGGATAATCTTCTTGTAGACCGCCCACATGTCAGCCTTGAAATATTCTCTTGTGAGGACAAGACAGACATGGACCGGCGAAAGGAGGACACCCATGAACGCGGCCGCGAACGCAAAGGACATGAGATGAACATCGCTCCCGGGCATATTCAGAATAAGGGGAAATGTGCTGCCCACTGCGCCCACGGTGATTCCCGTCAATATCCCGACGGTAAAGGGAAGAACAAACCCGATGGGAAGGGTCGAGATATGCATCTCGGTGAAGAAACTGCTCAGGTTATGGACCGCTCCGGAAAATTCGAGGGTTTCTTTAAAGAGCATTACGCCGATAATCAATGCGATGACGTCCTTTGATATCCCGTGCCTGAGTACCCGCCGGATGTCTTTGATGCTATAGCGGTAAAAAAACAATAAAACAATAATCATGATGAGCAGAGCATAATGGAGCTCAATGTGCAACCCTATGACGAGGATGAGGAGGAACCCTATGGGGATCAGGCTCAAGAGACCGGTTCGAGAAGACCAGGTCTCTAAGGAGAAACTTCCTCGCACTCTCTGGAGGCCATAGAATAGGCCGGTGATGACCATGGCAACTGCATAGGCAAGATTCATGAGTATGAAGGCTCGCTCGCTGACCTTTGTCAGGACCGAAGCCAGGATGATCCCCGGATACAGGGGCAAGATGTATTCCCAGGGATGACGGTACCAGTAATTGATAAAGGCTTTCTCCTCCGGAGTCAGGTCCATATCCCTGGTCGCCTCATCGACCATCGGTGCTGAAAAATAGGCACCACCGATCGAGGGGAGCATCCCAATGAGAAGCGGCATCGATATGATGACCGCTTTTTTTTTCCTGAGCAATCCTCTCATCGAATCCATGATCTGCTTCAGGACGTTTTTTTCCCTCATGATGAGTTCAAACATCATAATGAATGACAATGAGAGCAGGAGTTTTATCGTGACCCCCGATGTCAGCACAGATTTCATCGTTCCGACGATTGCTGCCGGTTTCATGAGGTAGAAAACCATCATCAGGGCTGAACCTATCATGAGCACATAGCCGACACCCAGTCTTTTCCTGAGCAAAATAAGCATGACAATGAAAACGAGGGTTGCTTTTCCTATATCTACCATGTTTTCCTCTATCGCGCGCCTCCGCAAGGCCAGTGGAGTTCATTCACGAGAGATTTACCAAGCTCCTGCATGACACTGTGCTCAGCGCCTCACTCCTTGTTTTTTCTGTATCATCTTTTTGACAAAAGAAAGCTCTTTCTCCTTTGTCGGAAGCTTGCCCCTCAATTTCTCTTCCAGCACCTTGCTGAGAATTTTCGCATAGATAGGTCCCGGCCTCACTGATAATTTTTTGAGATCATGGCCGGTAACCAGCGGTTTAACGGCCCTGAGTTCAATGAGATACCGCGAAATCGCCTTTTGTTTCTCTTTATCCTTGGAGAGTGCCATGGTATAGAGAATCGTCTCGATATCAAGCCCGTGGAGCCCCCGATAAATATCGGCAGGATCATCATTCGAGAGGCTCTTGATCGCCTCCTCGGCATCCCTGAAACTGGAGATCATCTTTTTCTTGACATTGAGCGGCGTTGAGAGTCTCGCAAGCGCTGCTCCCCTCTCCTCCTCCGTCAGCTCGGAGAGGAGGGCCATGAGGTAGATATGCTCCCTTTTCGGCCTCTCTTCCGTGAAGAGGAGGGAATACCAGGCAAAGATCTCATGGACGGCACTGAGCGCTTCTTCGATTTTTTCGGAAAATTGAAGATTCGGATGGATAACCTCAAGCAGGGCATACGTTGAGAGCCTTTTCAGCGCCTTCACCGGCTCGGTCTCGTCAAAGGTGAGGAGCAGCTCGTCATAGAGCCGCGATCCCGAGAGACGATCCAAGAGGTTGAGTTTGAGCGCCGATCTCATGAGATTCACCGTATGCTTGCTGATCCTGAACCCAAACCGTTCTGAGAACCGCACCGCCCTGAAGGCCCTCGTGGGATCCTCAATAAAACTCAAGTTGTGCAATACCCGGATGATCCGCTCCTTGATGTCCCGCTGCCCGCCGAAGAAATCAATGAGTTTTCCATAGCCATCCGGATTGAGCTCAACGGCGAGGGTATTGATGGTAAAATCCCTGCGGTAGAGATCTTTCTTGATGGATGACATCTCGACTTTCGGGAGCGCA
>JBLNHB010000164.1:0-3724 GCA_050268805.1 bacterium
AGGTCAAAGAAAATATGACCTTATTATCTTAGGGACATTTGAAGAACTCCCGAAAATATCTTTAGAGAAAGGGATAACTGACGCTGTAATCTGTATCCCAGAAAATTATATGAGGGTCAGAAAAAACTACTTCAGTGCGTGCCGGAATCTTGGTATCCGGATGTTGTCTGCCATACATTCCCATGCCGTCATTTCCTCTGATGTTTCGATGGGTGAAGGCGTCATCGTGATGGCCGGCGTTGTTATCAATCCCGGCGTCAAGATCGGAAATAATGTGATCATCTTCTCAAACGCGACTATTGAGCATGACTGTACTATTGAAGACAATGTTTATATTGCCCCGGGAGTCCAGTTGGGAGGGCATGTCAAGGTTGGAGATTCTGCCATGCTGGGTATCGGTTCTATCATCATGCCCCAAAGGATTGTCGGGCGTGAATCTGTCGTAGGTGCGGGGGCGCTTGTAACAAGAAATGTCGATCCTGAGTCTACGGTAACCGGCGTCCCCGCAAAGAAGCGGACTCCATGAAGAGAATTGCGATACTTCAGCCGGGATATTTACCGTGGCTTGGGTTTTTCGAGCAGATGTACCGTTCGGATGTTTTTGTTTATCTTGATGATGTCCAATATACTAAGAATGACTGGAGAAATAGAAACCGGATAAAGACACAGACTGGTGTTCAATGGCTCACGGTTCCGGTTTCATTTAGGTTCGGGCAAGAAATACGGGAAGCAAAAATTGATAACTCTAACCTATGGTCCAAAAAACACCTCCAGTCACTCAAGACGTGGTATGGAAAATCGAGTTTCTTCAAGAAATATATAGAAGAATTAGATGGACTTTTCAGGCAAAGGTGGGATTACCTTATCGATCTTGATATCCAGTTGGTGAAATGGCTTATGGATAAGCTTGGTCTTACAACAAAGACCGTGCTTTCCTCTGAAATACCGGTACAAACAGAAGACAGGCAGTTGAGGCTCATCGAGATCTGCAAGACACTGGAAAGTCACTATCTCTATGAGGGGAAGAGCGGGCAGAGTTATATTGATATTCATTTGTTTGAGGCACAGGGAGTCACCGTTGAATTTCAAAATTACCCTCACCCTTATTACCATCAGCTCTGGCTTAAGGAGCAGGGCTTTATTTCCCATCTCTCGATTCTCGATCTCCTCTTCAATCATGGCCCTGATTCTCTCCTTATCCTCACAGGGCAAAAAATTATGCCGCCGCCCGAGGGAATGAGAATCAGACATGCAGATGAATTATAGCATTCGAGGGAGAATGGATAGTCTCCATGGAAACATTTGATCCTTCGGCGTTTGAGAAGTTGAAAGAAGCGGAAGAGAAGTATTTCTGGTTTCAGATACGGAGAAAGTGGATTTTCGATAAGATCAACAGGTTTTCTAAACCGCCTGCAACAATGATCGAGGTTGGGTGCGGTACGGGGAATGTCAGTAGTTATCTCGCTCAGAGAGGATATCGCGTTACCGGCTGTGAATATTACGGTAATGCACTTGAAATGGCATGGCCTGGGTTTGAAAAGATTTGCGGGGATGCAGCGAACCTCCCTTTCAAAGACAATAGCTTTGATATTGTCGGGCTGTTTGACGTCATTGAGCATTTTCAGGATGATAGTGCCCCTCTGAAAGAGGCAAAAAGAGTGGTGAAAGACAACGGCTTCATAGCCGTTACTGTTCCCGCCCGGGAAGAGTTATGGAGTTCCGTTGATGAGGAAGCATTCCACAAGAGGAGATACACGAAACTGAGCCTTGACCGTCTTTTTCATGGCATGGGTCTTGAAATTCTCCTTCATGAGTATATGTTTATGTCACTCTATTTCCCGATGAAGCACATAAGAAGGAAGGGTTTGAAACAGTCTGATGAACAATTTAAAATCAATTCCTTCATGAACCTATTTCTTACGTGGATTTTCAACACGGAAAGAATCGGTTCTCGGTATGTTCCATTGCCGATTGGCACCTCGCTCATCGTGGTGGCAAGAAAGAAATTCTAAGGCGGAATCCACTTTTTTGTTCCGGTTATGTATAATTACTGAAAAATTTTGTCGAGGTGAATTATGAAAACAATCCTCATTACCGGCGGTGCTGGATTTATTGGCAGCAATTTTGTTGATTACATGTGGAGGAAGTATCCTGATTATAAAGTGATCGTGCTTGATCTTCTGACCTATGCGGGTGATATTGAAAATATATCGAGTGATGTACGAAATTCAGACCGGTTTGAATTCTGGTATGGTGATATCAATAACCTTGATCTCGTAAGCGACCTCGTCGGAAGGTCGGATATTGTTGTTCACTATGCTGCTGAAACGCACGTTGCGCGTTCTCTCTATTCCCAGAGAGTGTTTTTTGTGACCGATGTCCTTGGGACGCAGTCTGTTGCCAATGCGGTGATGAAGCATTGTGAAAGAATTAACAGGTTTATACACATTTCAACTTCCGAGGTCTATGGGTCGGCGGAATATGAGCCTATGGATGAAGAGCATCCCTTAAAGCCGACCAGCCCCTATGCGTCTGCGAAAACGGGGGCGGACCGGCTTGTCTACTCATATATTATTACCCATGACATTCCCGGTGTCATAATTAGGCCCTTTAACAACTATGGCCCGAAACAGCATCTCGAAAAGGTCATTCCAAGGTTTATTACGAGCTGTATTCTCGGAGAACCATTGACCATCCATGGTGATGGGTCTGCTTCGCGGGACTGGGTACATGCAGAGGACACTGCGAGGGCCATTGACTTGGCAATCCATGCGCCGATTGCGAAGGTAAAGGGCGAAGTTTTCAATCTGGGAACCGGAAGGGCGATCAGTGTGAAAGAAATAGCAGCGATGGTTTCCGCTGAATGTGGCGTGAGGGAGGATTTTGTTTCTATTCCTGAACGATATGGTCAGGTGCAGAAGCACATCGCATCGACCCAGAAGGCGGAAAAGGTACTCGGCTTCAAGGCATCGGTCACTTTTGAAGAGGGTCTGAAGAAGACCATCCAGTGGTACCGCCAGAACCGGAATATCTGGGAAAAGCATATGGTGATGAGAAAGGTCCCCGTTAAAACAAAAGACGGCCAGATCGCGTGGTACTGAGGATGACCGGGGGCAAGATTGTGTGATGCTGACAGGATGTCCTACGGCGAATAGCCGCCGCTGCCATTCTCGATGGGTGTATCATCCATTTCATTTGTCATATTCGTTATATTGATATTCACTTTGAATTTTTTCAACCCTCCGTTCTTCAGGAAGTAGTTCAGCGCCCACTTGTTCAGCTTTTTATCGGAAGTCAAGAGCATTTTTGCCGTTGATTCCGTAATGTCATTCGGGGAGATAGCCGATAATTCGGGGACTACAGATACGGGCGCATTCGGCAATGCCTTCGTGAGCGCATCGTGGAACTGCTCCTGACATCTACCGATATACCCGCCGCCAATGAATATGCTTATTGGGTTCATCTCCCGTATGAAGTTCAGGAGCGCGTTCATTTCCCGGTCGTTCAGCCTGCCCGTATTGGTATTTTTCGTTTCGACATAGAACAGGAAGGGTGAGTCCTGGGCAACATCGTTCAGATAGCGGGAATACTCGTCGGACACGCCAGTATAATTATAGTTTTTTGACAGCAGGTATTTCCCGGGGAGGACGGTAATAATAATCCTGTTCTGACTCACTGACGACGATAAGAATTCCATCTCCCGCCGCTCATACTCCTGCAGGAG
>JBLNHB010000165.1:0-3240 GCA_050268805.1 bacterium
GGCTGCATCGGCCGCAGGAAAGCCCGGGATGCACGATCACCTCATCCCCGGGCTTTATCTTCGTAACGGCCTTCCCGGCCTTCTCCACCACGCCGGAACAGTCGGACCCGAAGATATGCGGCATCGGCGGTTTTACCGGGTATGATCCCGACATCACCCAGACATCGAGGTGGTTCAGGGAGAATGCCTTCACCCGCACCAGGACATCGGCATCGCTGATCTCCGGCGCGGGAAGCTCGCCGAGCTGTATAGCCTGATACCCTATCGGCTCATCATAGTAAAGCGCCTTCATGACAGCGCCTCCTTGCACGATATTATTCTACCTTAATATAGATTAATTATACCGTGAGTGTATCTGGATGGAGGGGATGAGATAGAACTAGAAAGATATTGCACCTGCTAAATTTAAACAAAGATTCAAGCAATTACGGAATGTGACCTGGACCTGTTGAATATTAAGCGGGTTTGACCGGACCCGGGGGAACCTTGAGAGCATTCATAGCACTGAGGTTTCTATTTAAGGTAGATTATGTGATGTTTGGCTTTTAGAAAAACTGTTCGCAGCTGTTGCAAATCCTATCAATGGAGCGAGAAAACAGCGAATAATTGAAAAATACAAGAACTTCGATGTGGCATATCATTAAAGATACGGTATACTTAGTAGTAGGTCAATTGACCCAGTAACGTATACCTATTGGACTTGACAGAAGTGGGATTTTATTCAATAATCGGCTGCAGTTTGATTTTTAAAACCTCACCGTGCTACGCTTTTTTGCTTTTCTCAGTGGAAAAATACACCCGTTTCAAGATAAAGCCATGAAGGACATTCTGATCGTCGATGACGACCCCAAGGTTCGACTTGCCATCTCCGTGAACCTGAAAGACAGCGGATTTGTTCCTGTCGAAGCCTCCAGCGGTGAAAACGCCGTAAACCTATTCAATGACGCAAGGCCGTCCGCCGTACTTCTCGACCTGAAAATGCCCGGCATCGGCGGACTGATGACCCTGCGGGAAATGAAACAGATCGACGCCTCCATACCGATAATCATCATTACCTCCCATGGAGACATACCCCAGGCAGTAGAGGCGATAAAGCTCGGCGCCTATGATTTTATCTGCAAACCGCCGGATTTTGAAAGGCTTGCAGTGACGCTAAAGAGGGCCACGGAACGGGAGCTGGAAAATGGCGTGCACCGGTTGAACGCTGAAATCGAGACTTCCCTCGAGTATATTCTCGGCGCAAGTCCCGTCATGAAAGACATCATCCGCCAGGTCTATCAGGTAGCGGGAAGCGATTTTTCACTCATTATCCAGGGAGAAACGGGGACGGGAAAGTCGTTCCTTGCCCGCGCCATTCATAATCTCGGCAGACGCGCAAAAGGCCCGTTTATCACCGTAGACATTGGGGCAATCCCCGAAGCGCTCGTGGAAAGCGAACTCTTCGGCTATGAGAAAGGCGCCTTCACCGGGGCCGAGAGAAGAAAGAAAGGCTTTTTTGAGATTGCGGACAAAGGGACCCTTTTGATCGATGAAGTTCAAAACATGTCGCCTTATGTCCAAAGCAAGCTGCTTGCCGCTGTAGAGGAAAAAAGGATATACCCCCTGGGAAGTTCTTTGCCGGCAACAGTGGACGTCAGGATCATCGGCGCGTCGAATTCGGATATTAAGACGATGGTGTTGGAAAAAAAATTCAGGGAAGACCTGTTCTATCGCCTCGGAGAGTTCATTATTTCACTCCCCCCGCTTCGACAGCGAAAGGAAGACATTCCCGACCTTGCCGAAAAATTTTATAAAGAGGCAGCCGAAAACTTGAACAAGCAAGTCCTCGGCCTGTCCGACGACGTTCTAAAACTATTGAAGCAGCACTCGTGGCCGGGCAACATCAGGGAGTTGAAGAATGTGATCAGGAGAGCAGCGCTGCTCGCAGGCGACACGACCGTACATTCGAGAGATATACGCTTTTTCGTCCCTGAGAGGCGGCTGGCGGAATCGGCGGAACAACCGACAACGCCGGGAATGCGTCTTCCCTCGTTGAACCTTGTTGGCGTTGAGAAATATGCCATCCAACAGGCACTCGAATCCACGAGCGGCAATAAAACCAGGGCCGCGGTGCTGCTCCAGATAGATTATTCCACGCTCCTCAGAAAAATCAAGCAGTATGGTATCTCATTGTCGCATTAGCATCGTAGGCATCCTATAGCTCTTTCGGTCAAGGCCCCTGTTCATTCCTGCAAACTGACGCAGAATCAATTCTCTTCCTCAAATTATAATTAGAGATCGACAATCGATATGGCATTTTGCCTCGGCATTTTACCCAATTCAGGCTACATGCCATGCCGTCCTGGACGCCTTCATAGGTCAATTCATTGAAAACTATCGCTTCCCTTCTCGGGCACTATTCTTGTAAGAATGCCTCCATGCAGCGAAGGTCGGAATGTTCGAATGAGGGAATCAAAATGGGGAAAAACAATGTTCAAAAGAATAATCTCGATGACATTGATGCGATGCTCTGCACGCTCACGGCTAATCTCGATGAGGCCAAGAGAATGTTGAACAGCGGTAAGATCGATCCCGGTCGAGTGAAGAACTTGACCGGCTATGTCGTGGAGATACGCTTGCTCTTGAAAGAACTGGAACAAAGCCCCTATTCGTCCGCCCGAATTACATCACGGCTGTCAGTAATCAATGAACTGCGGAAAGGCTATCTGGAACTCGAAGGCATGGTGAAAGAGTTCAGAAATGACCTGTGCTGAACGGGGCGCGGCCGCCCCTGTTCGACTTTTTAAGAGGATTCGCTGGGTCGTCTCAGCCAAACTGCGCAGGCACGCAACATTCCTGATATCACGCCCATCACGGAAGATGGTATAGAAGGAGGATAATGCCATGAAACTGGAAGACATCAAAATCGGGAATAAGTTGATCGGGAGTTTTCTGCTGATAACGCTCTTACTGGCCGTCGTCGGCAGCGGAGGCCTCGTGCAACTCAGAACGGTAGCCAAATCGGCCGATATCATCCTCCTGCATGAGGTTCCGGTGGCGGACGCCGTGATGGAGGCGAAGACTCAGATCATCAAGGCGCGCGATCTGCTCGCCGAATACATGCTGGAGGTTGACCTGGGAAAGCTCGGCAGAATACAGAATGAATATGATCAAACGATGAAAAAATTCGACGACTTTGCGGACGCCGTGATCAAGGGCGGGGCCCTGGACGGCATAACGATAATCGCCACCGATAGCAAG
>JBLNHB010000166.1:0-3391 GCA_050268805.1 bacterium
GAGTGCGACCATGCAGAGGAGTTCATCAAACGGAAGAAAGCTCGCATCGCGGTGTACGGCAGGGGCGTCCAGCAGGTGAGGCTCCCATGAGCGGGCAGGGTGTCATGAGCGTGATGATCGCCGGCGGCGGTACAGGCGGCCACCTCTTCCCCGGGATTGCGCTTGCGGAGGAATTTCAGAAGCACGAGCATGACATGGACATCGTCTTTGTCGGAACAGAACACGGGATCGAGGCGGCGGTCCTTCCCCGAGAAGGGTTTACCGTGGAATTTGTGAGTGCCGTGGGGTTCATGGGCGGTGGTCTCATAAGAAAGGTCAAATCCTTCTTCAGGATGATCGGCGCAATCTCGGATTCGTACCGGATCATCACGAAATATCAGCCCGATGTTATGATCGGTCTCGGCGGATACGCGTCCTTTGCGACGGTCCTGTCCGGGGTCCTCAAGGGGATACCGACGCTCATCCTCGAACAGAATGCGGTGCCGGGGTTCGCAAACCGGGTCCTCGGGAAATTCGCGAGAGCAGTCTGCATCACCTACCAGGAGAGCATGTCCTATTTTCCGAAGCACAAGACATTTTTGACCGGCAATCCCATCAGGGAGAAGATCCTCAGGGGGAGCAAGACCTCCGCCCTCAAGATCTTCGGCCTCAAACCGGATCTCTTCACGGTCTTCATCTTCGGAGGGAGCGCGGGCGCGAGCAGCATCAACAAGGCCCTCGTGGACGCGTTACAGTATCTCCTCGATCTCAAGGAGGGGGTGCAGTTTCTCCACCAGACCGGGGAGAAGGATTATGAATTCGTGCGCGACGCGTACCGGAGCTACGGGTTCTCCGGGATGGTGAGCCCCTTCATCTTCCAGATGGCGGAGGCATATGCCGTGAGCGATATGGTCGTATCGAGGGCGGGGGCGACGACCCTTTCCGAGATCACCGCTCTGGGAAAGCCTGCGGTGCTGATACCGTATCCCTTTGCAGCGGCGAACCACCAGGAAGTCAACGCGAGAAAGATGGAGCAGATGCAGGCCGCGCTCCTCATCCTCGACCGCGAATTGAACGGCAGGATGCTTGCCGGCACGATCAGGGAACTCCATGACAATCAGGAGCTGAGGGAGAAGATCCGGAAGAACTCCGGTACCCTCGGACAGCCCCGGGCCAGCCAGAAGGTCTTCACGATCGCGCTCTCGGTCGCGCGCAAGGGGCCGCACCATGTTTGAGAGCTACCGGGTCATCCATTTCACCGGGATCGGGGGCATCGGGATGAGCGGAATCGCCGAACTCCTCCACAATCTCGGCTATGAGGTGACCGGTTCTGATATCAAAGAATCAGAAACGACCAAACGGCTGCGGGGTCTCGGCATGACCGTTCATATCGGCCACCGGATGGAAAACATCACCAATGCCCACGTTGTCGTCATCTCCTCGGCCGTGAAGAAGGACAATCCCGAGGTGATCGCGGCCGAGCAGCAGCAGATACCGGTGATCCCGAGGGCGGAAATGCTCGCCGAGCTCTGCAGGCTGAAGTACAGCATCCTCATCGCGGGCGCCCACGGGAAGACGACCACCACATCGCTCGTCTCGTCGATCCTCACTGCCGCACGGATGGACCCGACTGTCGTGATCGGCGGCAGGCTCAAGGCGACCGGCGCGAATGCGGTCCTCGGGAAGGGGAATTTCATTGTAGCCGAGGCAGACGAGAGCGATGGATCGTTCCTCATGCTTACGCCCGCGATCGCCGTCGCGACGAATATCGATAGAGAACATATGGAGTATTTCGGGAGCATCGATGCTCTGAAGGAAGCGTTTATCTCCTTCCTCAACAAGGTCCCTTTCTACGGATCATCGATCCTCTGCATCGATAATCCCTTCATCAGGGAAATCCTTCCCGAGCTCCACCGGCGCTACATCACCTACGGTTTCACTCCCGAGGCCGACATCTATGCCCACGCTGTCGGACACCAGGGATTCAGGATGGAGTATTCGGTGGTCCACAAGGGAAAAGACCTCGGCACATTCGTCCTCCCGCTCATCGGGAAACACAATGTCCTCAATTCCCTCGCCGCCGTCGGCGTGGCCATGGAACTGAAGGTTCCTGTCGAGACCATCAGCGAATCGCTCCGCACCTTCTCCGGCATCCAGAGGAGGTTCGAACTCAAGGGAGAGACCCGCGGGATCAGGGTGTTCGACGATTACGGCCATCATCCGACCGAGATCACCGCGATCCTCAGCGCCGCGCGGATGGCCGTGGAGAAAAAGATCCATGTCGTTTTCCAGCCCCACCGGTACACACGGACCCAGGGCCTGATGACCGAATTCAGCTCCGCCTTCGGCGATGCCGACCGGGTGTATGTCCTCGATATTTATCCAGCGGGCGAGAAGCCCATTGAGGGAGTGAGTGCGGCGGTCCTCACGGAGAGAATACGGACGCGCCAGAAGAACGCCTCGTATGAAAAAGACGCCGGGGCCCTTCTGAAGAAACTCAGGGAGGACGTGAAGCCGGGGGACGTGGTCATCACGCTCGGCGCGGGTGATGTCTACAAGATCGGCGAATCCTTTCTCGGAGAAGCGAAAGATGCCTGATTTGAAGGATGCCTTGGCAGTCGCGCTCGGGAACGATTTCCGGGGCGAGATACGCCACGGCGAGGACCTTGGCCGGCAGAGCTATCTCGGCATCGGCGGACCCGCGGACCACTATGTCGCCCCTGCTGACGCCCTGTCGCTGAAGCGGTGTCTCCTCCTTGCCGGCGAGAGGAAGATGCCGGTCTTCGTGCTCGGCGGAGGCACCAATGTGCTCATCCCCGATGAGGGGTTCCGGGGCATGGTCATTTCCCTGAAGCATTTCACCATGAAAAAGATGATCAACGAGCAGAAGGATTCAGCGGAGATCTTCGTGGAAGCGGGAGTCGCTCTCCCGGGGCTCATCGGCTTCTGCGGAGAGCACGGATATTCGGGACTCGAAGGGCTCGCCGGGATACCGGGAACGGTCGGCGGAGCGATCGCGGGCAACTCAGGCGCATACGGCCAGGAGATCAAGGACGTGGCCCGCACCATCGTCGTCATGTTCCGGAACGGCACGATCAGGAAGCTTGAGACGGGCGAGTTCTCCCTCGGCTACCGCCGCTCGTTCGTTCCCGAGAACCCGGTCATCCTGAGCGCGAACATGCTCTTCAGACGGGACAACCCCGAAACAGTGAAGGAAGCGATCCGGACCACGATCATGAAGAAAAAGGCCGCGCAGCCGGTATGGGAGCGCTCCCTCGGGTGCGTGTTCAAGAACCCACAAGGGGAAGCGGCCTGGCAACTGATCGAGTCGGCGGGATGCAGGGGGCTGCGGGTCGGCGACATCGAGGTGAGTGACCTGCATGCGAATTTTTTCATCAACCGGGGACAGGGC
>JBLNHB010000167.1:0-2747 GCA_050268805.1 bacterium
AAGAGAGAAAGAAAAAGTGGACAAGCTACTTTTCTGAGGATCATACATGAAAGATGCTGGGAGTAGAGGGCGGATTAACACTATTGCGATTATACAGTTGATCGTGGGAATACGGGAGTTCATTACAGATATATCATGTTGACGTGGAATAAAAAAACATTATTGATCGTCATTATTCTTCTTCTTGCCTGGAGCCTCCCGGCCCATGCCAAAGAAAGGAAAAAGGGGACAGGCTACTTTTTTGAGGATCATGGATGAAAGATGCCGAGAGAAGAGAGAGGGTTATACGACAACTGCCGCAACAGTTGCACGATTCTATATTTTGAAGGCATATTTATTCCTTGACTTGCCGGTAAAAAACCTCTAATTTGGTAGTAGCGAAAAGGATGACGTCCGGAGAGAGAAGGAGGGATACATGGCAATGCATTTTTCCTATTTCATGCCCACGAGGATCATCTTCGGCCCGGGGAGCCTGAAGGAACTCGCAACGACCCCTTACCTGCCCGGCAGGCGAGCTCTCATCGTCATAGGAGCTTCGGGAGTTATGAGAAAGAAGGGATATCTCAAGAAGGTCCTCGGCTTGCTGAAGCAGAACGGAGTAGGGGCTGTTGTGTACGACAAAATCCAGCCGAACCCGGTCTCCGATCATGTGGACGAAGGAGCCACGATTGCAAGAGAGAATCACTGTACATTCATCCTCGGTCTCGGAGGAGGGAGCACCATCGATTCGGCAAAGAGCATCGGCGTGATGGTCGAGAATCCGGGTAAGTACTGGGATTATATCGAGGGTGGAAGCGGTGGAGGGAAGGAGCCGGTGAACGGCTCCACGCCGGTTGTCGCGATACCGACCACTGCCGGGACCGGCACCGAAGCAGACCCCTGGACGGTCATCACCAAGAGCGGGGCGCCCGAAAAAATCGGCTGGGGAAAGGAGTGCACCTTCCCGGTGGTCTCGATCGTGGATCCTGAGCTGATGCTGAGTGTCCCCCGCGATGTGACCGCTCATACCGGAATGGACGCTCTTTTCCACGCGGTCGAGGCATACCTTGCCACATGCAACCAGCCCGCGAGCGACCACCTCGCGCTCGAGGCGGTCCAACTCATTACGAAGTATCTTCCGGTCGCTGTCCAGAACGGACGGAATATCGAGGCACGGACAAAGCTTGCCTGGGCAAGCACCGAGGCCGGGATCTGCGAGTCCCTCTCCGGTTGCATATCCCACCATTCCATAGAGCATGCGGTGAGCGCCTATTACCCTGATATCGCCCACGGCGCAGGGCTCACCATGCTCTCGGTCTCCTATTTCACCCATCTCGCGAGGAAGGCTCCAGGGCGGTTTGAGGACCTCGCTGCGGCAATGGGCGAGCGGGTAGACCATCTGCCGAAGAAAGAGAGGCCCGCTGCATTTATCCGGGCTTTGAAGAAACTCATCAAGAAGATCGGGTTGAAGGACGAGTCGCTCTCGAAGCATGGAGTGAAGCGGGAAGACCTGAGGCTGATCGCGACCAATTCCTTCTACACCATGGGAGGGCTCTACAAGGTCACCCCGGCAAAGCTTAGCGTGAATGACGTTGTCTCGATCCTTGAGGGTGCGTACGAGTGAGCGGTATGGTTTCAGGGAATCGTCAGTTCTTATAGTTTGCTGAGGCGAGCTTTGTGTCTTTGAATGATTTCAACCACCACCTCTTCTCTTTGTAATACTGGTGAATGCTCTTTGCATACCGCTGGGCATTCTTTTTCGATCCATTGTATTTGTATGCGGCTACCCACGTGGCGGGCATCCGCTTTCCTTCGAAAGAGACCCGTTTCGCCGGACTGATATCCCGGGTCGAAATATCGAGTTCCGCCGCCTTGATCGCGAGTGTTTTTCCCGCTTCGGCAATGCAGAGGAACACATTGTCCAGGGCGCTCAGCGGGACCATCTGGAGGGCGACGTTCGCTCCCGAGGACTCCTTCACTTTCTGGAGCCAGAATTCCGATTGGAGGACCGAGTTTGCAGCTTTGATCGTCTGCTGGGTCGTCCCGTACCCGCCTTGCCAATACTCCATCGAGAAGTTCGTTTCGTACGCGGTTATGAGGGTGATGAAATCTGCCGGCACCCGGTAGAAGAGCTGGGTGAAGAACGCAGCTGCGATGATCTCCCGTATCTGGAGATCGCTCACTCCCTTCTTGGGAGAGATGCGGGTCTGCCTGCCCCGGTCGGCGATGATCGCTCCTGATACCCTCTTGATCTTTTTCCGGAGGGCGGCAAACGCGCGCGCCTTTTTCTCGACATCGTGGTTCTTGAACTGATGTTCTGAGAAGAAGTAGAAGAGCCCCTGCTCGAAATCGCGGTAGTTTTCCCTGAGGTATTTTTCGAGCCACGCATTGTGGGCCAGGAACAATGACCTGTGGCTCTCCGCGCGGCGGTAAAGGTCTTCATAGGAGAGTATGATCTCTGACAACCGATACTGTGCGAGATATCCGGCGACGAGATCATCGAGCTTTTCCGAACTCCCGATCAGCCACTGATCTTCGTCGAAATGCTCCGTGCTTCCCAGATAGGAAGAGAGCGCTTTTGAACGGACAAAGAGGATGAGGCCTCTCTTCTGCTCCTCACTCAGGGCGTTGAACCAGTCGATGAACCCGTTGTCATCCCTCGCGCTCTCCTCAATGGCTGAAAAAACCGAGATTTCCGCGTCAATGAATCGCTGCCGCTGCCTGTCAATCATGGTGAGATACGCAGGCATCGCCAGGGGCGTTGTCCG
>JBLNHB010000168.1:0-3808 GCA_050268805.1 bacterium
ATCGATTCCATCGTCAAGGCGGCAATCGAGAAATACGGGTCAGAGGTGACGAAAACTGATGTCCGGGTTTCATCGGTAAAGATAAAACTCTCTTCAGGCGAGGGCGCCGTCAGTGAGCTCACGATCGCGAATCCCCCCGGATTTTCCTCCCCGTATGTCTTCAGCCTGGCAAAGATCAGGGCTAGAATCGATGCACGCTCGGTGACGGGCAGTCCGATCGTGATCGACGAGATCATCATATCCTCCCCTCATGCCGTCTCTGAGATCACCGCCTCGGGTGCTTCGAATATTAACATCCTCAAGAGGAACGTGCAGCAGTCAATGCAGGAAACGGAGAAGAAGGAACCGAAGGGAAAGAAACACGACAAGGAAACCAGATATCATATCCGGAGACTTGTTATCGAGAGCGGACGGATCAATGTCCGCGTCGCTGCTCTCGGGGATAAGCCGGAGACGCTCACGCTCAGGCGGATAGAGATGACCGGCATCGGCAAGGGAGGAGGCGCCACTGCAAACCAGGTTGCCGAGCAGGTGCTCTCATCCCTCCTGGAAGAGGTTGCTCTCTCCGCTGCCAGGCATGGCGCCGAGCAGTACCTCAACAGGGAAATGGACAAGGCAGTTAAAGGGCTTTGGAGGAAATAGGAAAGAATGCATGTCCAGAAGTGAAAGAGGAGTGCCTAGGATCGGCAGAGCCGCCAGCGCTCGGAGCATGGTACGTATTTTCTTATGAACGTCAAAGTCAAGCTTTTTGCCACATTACTGAACTACGGTCCTGAGATCCAGGTGATGGACGTGCCGGAAAATTCGACCCTCGAGTACGTCATCCGAAAAATGATGTTTCCCGAAAAAATGCCCTTCCTGAAGGTCGTGAACGGAGAGCACAGGGATATAACGTATCAGCTCAAGGAAGGAGATGAAATAGCATTCTTCCCTCCTATTGCCGGCGGTGGAAGTCAGCTGCCGGTTGGGTCATCCTGCTCCGCCGTGGTGACCGAAAGATAGATCAGATCCTGGGAAGACGACCACGCGCTCTCCCCTCCCAGCTCTCTTACGGCAGGTGCTCCATCGAGAAGGACTTGCCTGAATCCCTTCCAAAAATCCGGTGATCGCCCTTTCAGGAAATCCGCCAAGTCCAAAGACTTGATAAAGATACCCTTCTCAAGTAGACCAGGACCTAATTCGTCCATCAAAAGGTTAAAGAGTTTGATCTGAACAAAGCCCTCTCCGGGGGCACATTGAACACCTGTGTCGCGGTACGTTATGGTACTTCTGAAGGATGCATATGCACCGCCTCTTCTCAACGTGGCCCCAACCAGTCCAGGCATCGCTGCAGACAAAGCAAGGCTTGATCCCTCCTTGATTATTGCCGAGTCCAGATCATCGACAGGTCTCCCGTCGAGAAACACGGACTGTATCCTTTCCATCGCATCCGGGGCAACTCCAATCTCTTCCCGGAGAAAAGCCGTAATGCTGCAGCCTCCACGGGTCTTGAGCAAAACCCCCTGCTGTAACAGAGAGAAGAAACCCGATATCCCCGTCCCCGCTGCAATAAAACGGAGATGAGGATACACATTACCGCCCGCCGCTGATTCTGCGGCCCGGTTCATGCCGATGGTTCCTTCTGCATAGGGGCAATTTCAATTCCCGTATTCCGAGCCGACAATGCAAAGGAGAGACACACCCTGTCTCTCCTTTGCAACATAACCCGCGTCACGTTTACCAGTTAAAGACCCTATCCAGGTCCTCGTCTTTGACTTCAAAGGTGACATTGTGAGGCGCCAGCTTCTCGGTCTTGAAAAACCGCGGAAGCCGGTCATGCTGGGAGGTAAAACCTGCCTTCTTATTGAAGTCACGCTCCATCGTGAGCACCTTCTTCCCCAGTTCTGTGACGCCGTCTCCGGTGAGATTCAGTCCGTAGAAGGCGTTGAGCAGGTCAAGGAGCGCCTGGAATGTCTCGGGCTGGTCGAGCACCGCAAAAGCGATGAAGAGGCACATGCCAGTCGAATCAATCGCAGCGGTAGCGATCTGGAGGTTCCGTGAGAGCTCGATCTGACCCTCCGGCTTCAGGGCATTCACGTCCCCTCCCACCTTCAATACATTCTGGGCCACGGCATATCCTGCAGTGTGGTCTGCTCCCATGGGGCTGGTGGCATAGGTCACGCCGACTCCCTGGACAGCGCGTGGATCATAGGCAGGCATTGCCTGACCTTTTACAACAGGGGCCCGCTCCACACCGAAAGCCTTCGCCGTAAATGCGGCTCCGTTCCCCAGGATGCGGCCCAGATAGCTCCCCTTGCCCACCTCGTTGATCAGGCTTATGGCGCTTTGGGCATCTCCGAACTTTGCCAGTCCGGCTTCCATGGCCACACCGATGGTTGCTCCCATCTCGATGGTGTCTATGCCGTAATTATCATCGAGGAAGTCGAGCCTGGCAATGGTATCGAGGTCATCGATACCGCAGTTCCCGCCATGGGCCCATACTGTCTCATACTCGGGCTGTTTGGTCAGATAATGTCCGTCTTTGTCATGATACACGCCGGAACACTGGATTACACACCCGCGGTGGCAACCGTGGGTGGAAAGACCGCCGCGCTTTGTCTCGAGCTCGGCCTGCGTCTCTCCGCTGATCTTTTTGGCGCCGTCGAACCGACCCTGCTTGAAGTTATACGTGGGGTATCCTCCCACTTCATTGAGGATATTGGTCAGGATATTGGTCCCGTAGGCCGGCAGGCCCTGTCCGGTGACCGGATGTTTCCGCAGTCCTTCAATGAATTTCTTGTTCGCCTCTTTGAATTTTTCAGGGTCTTTCGGCGGCCGCACGGTCATTCCCGTGTCATCAAGGACGATGACCTTTACCCCTTTGGAACCCATGACTGCGCCGACCCCTCCCCGCCCGGCGTGGCGTGTCGGTCTCAGCTCCATGTCAGTACAGGCGATGGATGCGGCGCTCATCTTCATCTCACCGGCAGGACCGATCGAGATGCAGGCGATCTTGTCCCCGTATTCACCTTTCATCTTTTCGATGAGGTCGTAGTTGGGAAGCATTTTCAGGCTCTTGTCGGCGACGATCTTGACACCGCTCTTGTTGATGACGATCTTGTAAAGGCTGTCATCTTTCGGTTTTCCTTCGAGAACGATGGCCGCATATCCCAGCCGCGCGAGGACCTGCGCGGGCTGTCCCCCGGCATTCGCCTCTTTGATGCCGCCGGTGAGAGGGCTCTTGCAGCCGACAGAGATGCGGCCCGACATGGCCGCGGCAGTGCCGCTCAGCAGTCCGGGCGCAATAACCAGTTTGTTCTCGGCACCCAGAGGATGGCACAACGGCGGAACTTCCTTTGAGACAATAGCAGAGGTCATTGCCCTGCCTCCCAGGCCGGCATAGTCTCCCAGGGGAGCTTCGAGTGCTTTCGGGCCTCCTTCCGCACCCATATCGACCCTCAGAATCTTATCCATCGAGACCTCCTTTCGCCACTGTATGGCTCTTGAATGTTTCCGATTGGGAAAAGCCCTTCCTCACTCAACCCTGTGAAGAGGCTATTTCTTAATATTAATTCCATTATATCACTTATATCATTGCAGACAACGAAAGAGACTCGTGCGAACCTGCTCGTGGAGGACTGGTCTCGGCTGTATGCTTGTCCATTGAATGCCTGTCTCATGGCAAACCCAATTCTCTCCTGTAACGGACCCTTCTCCAGAGGAAAAAGAATTGAGTTTCTGCAGTTTCACCGCCTGATGACCGCACGAGGAATTAGCGGCATCTGAGAGTATACTCATGACCTGATCATCATCAGGACATCTCTCAGTG
>JBLNHB010000169.1:0-2892 GCA_050268805.1 bacterium
GGAGATGAAAAATAGCGCAGCAGAAAACCACTCAGGACATCACACCCGGCCCCCCGGGGCTCACCGGCAAACCACCGTGACTCCAGGGGGCCGGTCTTTTGGGATGCACGGGCGTTCAGAACGTTTGGGTGCAGGAATGATCGGAAAAGGATATATTCCAAAAAAAACAGGACCGCTTGTGCGGGCCCTGCTGTTTTTGAGCTTTCGTCCCAGGCCGATGTCTTGAGACGTTATTCCTTCTTCGCTTCCGGTCTGCCGAACTTCTGGGTCGGGGCGCCCTCTCCCCTTCTGCGCCTGACTGCCTTCATCTTTTTCCTCTGCGCCTCTTTGCGTTTCCGTTTCTTCTTCACCGAAGGCTTTTCATAAAACCTCTTCTCTTTTATCTCCCTGAAGAGTCCACCCTTCTGAAGCTGGCGCTTTAAATCCTTAATTGCCCGTTCTACATTGTTCCCAAGGACCTGTACTTCCAAATGAATTACCTTCCTCTCCCCTGCCCCGGTCCCCTACCGCCACCGAAACTGTCTCGGGGTCCCCTGCGGAAACCGCCTTTGCCGCCAAACCCTCCCCTGTCCTTCGGCTGCTGGGGACGTGCTTCGCTGACAACGATCGCCCGATCTTTGATCGTCTTGCCGTTCAGGTCCGAGATCGCCTTCGCCGCATCCTCTTCCGATTCCATTTCAACAAAGCCGAATCCCTTCGACCGTCCTGTCGCCGCATCGGTAATGATCTTGGCGGACGCCACTGCTCCGACCGCTGCGAAGACTTCCCGCAGAGCCTCTTCCGTCACCTCGAACGACATGTTCCCGACATACAGTTTCTTACCCATAGGTTACCTCGCAGAGTGAAATAAAAAGCCCCAGAGCCTTTAAAGCTCTGAGGCATCCATAACTTTAAAAGGTGTTATCATAATAGCATTTAACTGGAAACAATGTAAATGAAAAAAATCGACCCCCCTGCATGGTCCCCCCCGACATTGCACTCTTATAGTCCCGTATTTCCGCCCGGCTATTCGTCCCTGAGGGAGCGTATCTTGTGGACAATCCCGGTCGTGGAAAGGCCCTTGTGGTAGGGAAGGCTGTACACTTCTTTGACAAGATCGGAGCCGACGATGTCCTCTCTTTTCCAGTCCCCGCCCTTTACCAGCACGTCGGGCCTGAGCGCGTTGATGAGCTCCCAGGGTGTTGGCTCGTCGAAAATGACGACAAAGTCGACCATGACGAGGGCGGCAAGCACCTCTGCCCGCTCCGACTGAGGGACGATAGGCCTTCCCTGCTTGAGTGAGTTGACCGAGGCGTCCGAGTTGAGTCCCACGACGAGAATGTCACCGTACGTCTTCGCTTCCTTCAGATACCGCACATGGCCCGCATGGAGGATGTCAAAACAACCGTTGGTAAAAACGATCTTCTTGCCTCCGGACTTGAGCATCTTCACGATCCCGGCCAGATCATCCCTCTGTTTCAGCTCACCCATGCGGCTATCCCGCGACGATCTCTTTCGCTTTCCTGAGAATTTCGATGTCGGTCTTGTAGGTCACCCGCTTGATCGCATCATCAATGCCGTACCATGCGGCTTCCTCGACCTCATAATCATGGTCGCTCGTAGACCCCCCGGTGCACTCCATGAGAAAAAAATGGACTGTTTTTTTGAACTTGATATTCTCATCCTTCAGGAAATACCAGTAGGTCACATTCCCGAGGTCGGCCCGAATCTCGGCTTCGAGTCCGGTCTCCTCCCTGACCTCCCGCTTTGCCGCGTCGGGGAAGGACTCCCCTTCGTTTACCTCGCCTTTTGGAAGCGTGACCGCAGAACCCCTTGCAGGCCTGATCAGGACAACCATGACATTGCCGTCCTTCCTCGAAAACACGACTCCTCCGGCGGAGGTCTTCGTTCGTATAGACGCAGGCCGCGAGGACATACGGGTCATCCGTTCCTCAGGGCGTTCATGATCTCGGGTTTCAGCCGCTGCGGTCTCATTGTCCTTCCCACGCAGGCGAGCTTCACCGAGGCTGTTGCGATGGCTTTATCGGGTGAGCCCTTTTGAAAGAGTTCATGCCGGAAGGTGACGGTCGCAGCAGTGACATCGCCGATCTCGGAGGAGATGGAAATAACGTCTCCATAGTGAGCTGATGACCGGTAGTCGATATCGACATGGGCAACGACAAAGTAGATTCCCTCGGCCATGAGGTCAATAAGCCTGATGCCCCTGCTCTCGAGGTACTCGGTCCTCGCGCGTTCCAGAAAGCCGAGGTATTTCCCGTAATAAACGACACCGCCGCAGTCGGTATCTTCATAGTACACTTTGACATCGAGCATATGCTTCATGCCGGCCTTTTCCTCTGTGCCTTTTTTCATCCCCAATCCCCGCATCTATCTGCCGCTGAATAGCCGGACAAAATCATTGTAAAACGCGAGCAGCATGAGGGCAATGAGGAATGCGAGCCCGATCCGGTTGACGACGCTTACCGCTTTTTCATTGAGCTGCCCTCCCTTGATCCTTTCGATCGCGAAGAGCAGGAGATGGCCCCCATCGAGAACCGGTACCGGGAGCAGATTGAGGATCCCGAGGTTGACGCTGAAGAGCGCCATGAAGATGAAGTAAGGGAGAATGCCCGCTGCCGCGGCCTTCCCCGACTCCTGCACAATGGTAACCGGACCGCCGACATTCCTCAGAGAAACCTCTCCGCTGAAGAGCATCCTGATCGAGTCAAAGACAAAGAACCCCATCCGGTAGGTAGCGACAGCTCCCTTGTACAGCGCCTCGCCGGGTGATGCGCTCTCGACCGTCTCAAAGAAACTCCCGCTCTTCTTCAACACGCCGATCTGTCCCCTGACGGTTTTCTTGCCTCCCTCCTCAGCCTCTACCGCATTCGGCACGATCCGGAACTTCACCTC